>JBFIDS010000151.1:0-7609 GCA_041603715.1 Paraconexibacter sp.
ATCGCGGTGCCGTCGCCGGTCGGCTCGAAGAAGCCGTCGTGCTTCTCCGCGGTGAGGTTCGTGAGCGGCTGGAACCAGTGCGTGTAGTGGGTGGCGCCCTTCTCCATCGCCCACTCGCGCATCGCCTGCGCGATGGTGTCGGCGAGGGAGGCGTCGAGCGCCTCTCCGGCGGCGAGGGCGGCCTGGAGCTGCTTGAACGCGCCCTTGGGGAGGCGCTCGCGCTGGACGGCGGTCGAGAACACGTTCGCGCCGAACAGGGACGCGCCGGGAGCGGTGAGGTCCGACGTGCCGAGAGCGGCGCCGTTGGAGCTCCACTGCGCGGCGGTGACGTTCTTCGTTCGAGTGCGGCTCATGGGCGTTCTGAAGTCCTCCTGAGGACGGCTGGGTGATCACGCACACGTTGTCGAACCCGCGCGCGAGAATGAAAGCGACACGGTAGGTCGCCCCTCCTCGGGTCACCTTATCCCGATGTCCAAACCCGCGCGAGAGGCTTTCGCCCTCGCGTCGGGGCCGCCCCGACCGGGTGGCGAAACCCCTCCCGTCATCTTCCGACACCTGGCTAAAGAGGATGTGGACCGCCTGGCGCACGATGGTCCAGCACTTCGACCCAGGAGGAAGTTCATGAGTAGGTCCACAGCGGCCAAGGCGGCGATGCTCGTCGGTTTGACCGCCCTGATCGCCCCATCGGCGGCGTTCGCCCAGGAAGAGCCCCCGCCAACCCTCGATTCCCTCGCGTCCGGCCTCGAAACCGTCGTCGGCGAGGGCAACCTGACGTGGATCCTCGTCGGCACGGTCCTCGTCTTCTTCATGCAGGCCGGCTTCGCGTTCCTCGAGATCGGCTTCTCCCGCGGGAAGAACGTCGGCACCGGCATCGCGAAGATCCTCGTCAACTTCTCGTTCGTCGCGATCGCCTGGTGGGCGGTCGGCTTCGCGATCGCCTTCGGCGGTGATGGAACCATCGCCGGCGACAAGGGCTTCCTGTTCGGCTTCGGCGACGAGATGGGCGGTCTCGCCGCGAGCTTCGGCGACACCGCGACCGGCGGAACCGCCGCGTTCTTCATCTTCCAGTTCATGTTCGCGGCGGTCTCGCTCGCGATCGTGTGGGGGACGACGCTCGAGCGGATCAAGTTCGCCGCCTACCCGATCTTCGCGATCGTCTTCGGCGCACTCATCTACCCGCTCATCGCCCACTGGGGCTTCGGCGGCGGGCTGTTCGCCGAGATCGGTGACGGCGTGCAGGACTTCGCCGGCTCGTCCGTGGTCCACCTCACCGGTGCGACGGCGGCCCTCGCCGCGGTGCTGCTCCTCGGCCCGCGCAAGGGCAAGTACGGTCCCGACGGCAAGCCGCGGGCGATCCCGGGTCACAACATGGCGCTGTTCGGCCTCGGTGTCCTCATCCTGTGGCTCGGTTGGTTCGGGTTCAACGGCGCGTCGACCCTCGGCACCGCCGACGGCCGCTTCGCCGAGGTCTTCGTCGTGACGAACCTCGGTGCCGCCGCCGGCGTCATCGGCGCGATGATCGCCATCTACATGACGTCGAAGACGCTCGACGTCGGCATGATCGGCAACGGCGCCATCGCCGGCCTCGTCGGCATCACGGCTCCGTCGGGCTACGTCGAGTTCTGGGCGGCGCCGATCATCGGCCTCGTCGCGGGCATCCTCGTCGTCTACTCGGTGCTCCTCATCGACAAGAAGATCGACGACCCGGTGGGCGCCCTCTCGGCCCACGGTGTCGCCGGCATCTGGGGCACCCTCGCGTGCGGCATCTTCACCTCGCCGCGCCTCGCCGAGTACGTCGGCGTCGGCAACGAGGGCCTCGTCTACGGCGGCGGGATCGGACAGCTCGGCACCCAGGCCGCGGCGGTCGCGCTCACGTTCGCGGCGGTGTTCGCTCTGTCGTACGCCACGTTCCTCGCGATCAAGCTGACCATCGGGCTGCGCGTCGACGATGACGCCGAGGAGGCCGGTCTCGACATCTCCGACCACGGCATGTACGGGTACCCCGAGCAGTTCATCCCCGCCCCGGAGCTCGTCGGCTACGGTGCGGCTCCGACCGCGGCCACGATGGCCGGGTCGCCCGCAACCGCGACATCGAAGGAGGTGACGGCGTGAAGAAGGTCGAGGCTTTCATCCGCCACGAGGCCTTCGAGCCGATCCGGCTCGAGCTCCTCGGACTGGGATTCCCGTCGCTGAGCATCAGCGAAGTGAAGGGGTCCGGGCGCCAGAAGGGCATCACGGAGCGCTACCGCGGTGCCGAGCTCACGAACTACCTCCGGCCGAAGGTGAAGCTGGAGTGCGTCGTGGCCGACAAGGACGTGCCGACCATCGTCGACACGATCCTCAAGCACGGCCGGACCGGTGCCGTCGGTGACGGCAAGGTGTTCGTGCTCCCCTGCGATGAGGCCTACAGGGTCCGGACCGGCGAGGCCGGCGAGGAGATCCTGCAGGCACATCCCGACCCCGCGGCGGCTTCCGCCTAGGCGCCGGGACACATCAGAGATGGTCCACGGGGCGGCGGGAGCGCACAGCGATCCCGCCGCCCCGGTCGTTTCGCAGTTCCCCGTCGGTCACGCACACGTGGACGGACCGATCCCACGACCCCTCACCCGAGCGCCGATGCCCGAGCCCGTTCCCAGCCCCGCCACCCCACCCACGCAGCCCTCGACGGCGAACCTCGTCGAGCGGTTGCGCGCCCTGCACCTCCAGATGGTCGAGGCCGTCCTCGGAGGCGAGGGCCTCGTCCGCGTCGCGCAGATCACGGCGCAGGCCGCCGGTGCGCCCGTCGCGATCGTCGTGCCCCGGCTCGGCATCACCGCCACGGGCGGGGAGGCACCGGTCCCCGATGAGCTGCTCGGGGCCGTGAAGCGCTACGTCGCCGATCGGGTCAAGGAGCGACCGACCGAGGTCCCCGCCGGCCTCATCACCGACGTCCCGATCGCGAGCGGCGACGAGACCGTCGGTGCCGTCGTCCTGCTCCAGGGCACGGACCCCGCGCAGCCCGACCCCGCCGACGACGCGGCCGAGTACCTCCACCTCGCCGCCGTCGCGTCGCTCACCGAGGTCGCGATCGAGGAGGCCAAGGAGGAGGTCGAGCAGAACCTCCGCGGCTCGTTCCTCGAGGACCTCCGCGCCCGGCCCGACCTCGAGCCGCGAGAGATCGTGCGCCGGGCGGGGCGCCTCGGCTGCGACCTCTCGCGCGGATGCGTCGTCCTCTGCGCCGAGTTGAAGACGGACCGCCCGCGCCATGTCGTCGCCATCATCGACGGGGACGAGCCGGGCGCCCTGGCCCAGCTCGTCGACGATCGCGTCTACGCGCTCATCCCGGCGATGGGCGGGGACGATGCGCCCGAGGCGACGCTCGAGCGCGCGCGACGGCTTGCCCAGCGACTCGGTCGGTATGGGACCGTGGGGCTGTCGAGCTTCTACGTCGACCCGAGCGAGTTCGCCCGGGCGATCCAGGAGGCGGAGCTCGTGCTCGACGTGCTGCGCCAGAGCGACGGAGTCGGCGGCCTGGACTCCCACGACATCGGGACCGGGACCTACCGCCTGCTCTTCCGGGTGCTCGCCTCCCACCCCGAGGAGGTGCGCAGCTTCTACGAGGACACCGTCGCGGCGATCGTCCGCTACGACGACCAGTACCGGACGGACCTCGTCGACACGCTCGAGGCCTACCTCGACCAGAACTGCAACATGAACGCGACCGCGGCGACGATCTATGCGCACCGCCACACCGTCGCCTACCGGCTGGAGCGGGTGAAGGAGCTCACCGGGCTCGACCCGATGCTCAGCGAGGACCGCGAGCGGCTCGGCCTCGGCCTGAAGGCCTACCGGATCATCGCGCCGCGACTGCCGAAGTAGGCGATCTCAGGACTGCCAGGGAGAGAGATCGCCGAAGGAGGCGATCTCAGGACGGCCAGGGAGAGAGATCGCCGAAGGAGGCGATCTCAGGACGGCCAGGGAGAGAGATCGCCGAAGGAGGCGTCTCAGGACGCCGGGGCGTCAGCCGGCGTCGTCGTCGCGGACGACGTCGCCGGTCGCCGGATCGACCCGGGCCTGCGCCGGGTCGTCGGAGATCCGCACGTCGAATGAGCCCTCGGGCGTGCCGCCGGAAGAGGTCTGCGCCTTCGCCTTGCCGGTCAGCCCGGCGGCGACCCGGTAGGTCACCTCATGGCGTCCGGCACGCACGGGGGTGACGCGCCAGCGGAAGGTGCGGGACTCGCCCGCGGGGAGCTCGCCGAGCGCCCAGGTGTTCGTGTAGGCGGTGGTGCCGCCCTCCGGCGCCTCGTCGACGACCCACACGGGCCGGGACGGGTCCGCGAGACCGGGCTGCTCGGAATCGGTCGAGAACGAGTCGACGGTCACCGCGACCATGGGGACCGGCTTCGTGTCGCGGTTGCGCACCGTGATCTTCATCTCGGTGCGGTCCGCGAGGTTCTGGCTCTCCGGGAACGACGCGTCGACGACCTCGACGGCGAAGGTGCCCGAGGGCTCGTCGGCGTCCTGGCGCTCGCCGCCGCCGCACCCGGCGACGCCGATGCTGGCTGCGGCCACGGCCGCTCCGATTCGAAGACCCCTCCTCACAGCGAGGCGCAACGTACCAGACGCACGGGCGTCACATGAACGGTGGCGTGTCGTCGTCGCGTCGGGTCCGTCGTTATCGCACCGGGAGAAGGTCCTCTCCTGTGGGGCGAGGGACCGCGACGACGCCTTGCCGTTTGTCAGCGATCCGATTTGTCCCATAGACTGCGACGCGACGGTGCCGCGGATGGCATCGCCAGCCCAATGGGAGGGTCTGCCTAGTGGTACGCAACGTCGCCGATCGAGCCTTTCTTCCGACGAAGAACGTGCTCGAAGAGGTCGGGGACATGATGATCCTGACGGGGAAGACGATCGTGTCGACCCTCCGCCCGCCGTACCCGTACGGCGGCGAGTTCGTGCAGCAGTTTTTGTTCACGCTGCGGCTCTGCTGGTTCCCGCTGCTCGTGTCGACGGTCGCGTTCGGCTACGGCGCCCCGGGACTGCAGGCGGCGAACTTCCTCGTCCTCTTCGGTGCCCTCGACCGGCTCGGCGGCTTCTTCGTCCTCGCCTCGATCCGCGAGTTCGCCCCGTTCGTCACCGCGATCGTCCTCGCCGGCGTCGCGGGAACGGCCATCACCGCCGACCTCGGCGCCCGCAAGATCCGTGAGGAGCTCGACGCCCTCCAGGTGCTCGGCGTCGACCCGGTCAAGAACCTCGTCGTGCCGCGATTCCTCGCGCTCATGCTCGTGACGGGGCTCTTCGACGTCTACGCGCTCCTGTTCGGCATCTTCGGCGGCATCCTCGCGACGCTCGTCAACGGCGCGCCGCTCGGACCGTTCTGGGCGACCTTCTTCACGAACGCATCCGTGACCGACCTCTGGGGGTCGGTCCTGAAATGCACGATGTTCGGCGCGATCATCGCGATCGTCTGCTGTTACAAGGGGATGACCGCATCCGGTGGTGCCGAGGGGGTGGGGAGAGCCGTCAACCAGGCCGTCGTCATCGCCTTCCTCGGGGTGTTCGCGTTCAACTACGTGTTCACCCAGACGCTGCTCGCGACGCACCCCGAGATCACGGTGATCCGATGACGGGCTGGCTCGCTGTCCCACGGGACTGGATCGCGAACTTCGGCGAGATCGCGAAGTTCTGCGGCAAGATCGTCGGGCAGGTCTACAGCCTCCGCGTCCTGAAGTTCTTCGGTGAGGCCCTGCGCCAGTGCGGCATCCTCATCCTCAGCTCGACGCTCGTCATCTGGGGCCTCGTCTTCATCATCGGCCTGCAGTGCGGCATCGAGGGCGCCTACTTCAACCGCTCCGTCGGCGCCCCCGCGTACGCGGGCGTCTTCGCCGCCTGGTGCGACCTGCGCGAGCTCGTGCCCTACGCGTTCGGCTACATGATGGCCGCCAAGGTGGGCACCGGGATCGTCGCCGAGATCGGCTCGATGCGGATCTCCGACGAGGTCGACGCCCTCGAGGTCATGGGCATCGACTCCACGCTCTTCCTGTGCGCGACGCGTCTCCTCGCGTCGTGGCTGGTCCTCCCGTTCATGTACATCGCCGCGGTCGGCGCCGGCTTCTTCGCGAGCTACCTCGCGGTCGTCGAGCAGATCGGTGAGGTGTCCTCGGGCGGGTTCTTCCTGATCTTCTGGATGTTCCAGAATCCCCCCGACCTCATGTACAGCGTGATCAAGGGGATGACGATGGCGACGGTGATCGTCCTCGTCGGTTGCTACTACGGCTACCACGCGAGTGGCGGCCCGGTCGGCGTCGGGACGGCGACCGCGAAGTCCATGGTGCTGAACATCGTGCTCGTGCATCTCATCGGGATGCTCGGCACCCAGCTCTTCTGGGGCGCGAATCCGCGCGCTCCGATCGGAGGTTGAGAGAGAGATGCCGCGTATTCCCAAGTGGGGCTCGTCCTCGAACGACGACGACCGCGACAAGCGGGAGGAGGCCACTGCGCCCGATCCCGACGACTGGATGGCCGAGGAGGCTCCCGCGATCGAGGAGGAGCCGACGGCGGTGCAGCCGTCCGTCGGCGAGGCCGCGCCCTGGGAGGCCCCGGTGACGCCGCAGGAGATGGACGAGCCCGTGAAGGCCGAGCGCGCGCCCGAGCCGGTCGGGGCCGCCGCCGCGGGCGGGGACGAGTCGCGCGTGAAGGTCGTCAACGAGCCCGACGGCGACGCCGAGTACCAGTGGCACACCTACAAGACGACGCCGACCGGTCAGGCCGACGCGGTCGAGTTCATCGACGTCCACAAGGCGTTCGGTCGCAACCAGATCCTCAAGGGCCTCAACATGGGGATCCCCGAGGGCACGATCTCGATGATCCTCGGCCCGTCCGGCACCGGGAAGTCCGTCTGCATCAAGCACATGGTCGGCCTGCTGTACCCCGACCAGGGGGACGTCCTCGTCCACGGCGAGTCGGTGCCGAACATGCCCGACGACGACCTCTTCGAGATGCGCAAGAAGTTCGGCGTCCTCTTCCAGGACGGTGCCCTCTTCGGGTCGATGAACATCTTCGACAACGTCGCCTTCCCGCTGCGCCAGCACACGGAGAAGTCCGAGGACGAGATCTCGGAGATCGTCTCCTACCGTCTCGGCGAGGTCGGCCTCGGCGCGGCCCATGACAAGTTCCCCAACGAGCTGTCGGGCGGGATGCGCAAGCGCGCGGGCTTCGCCCGGGCGCTCGTCCTCGACCCCGACATCGTCCTCTTCGACGAGCCGGACTCGGGTCTGGATCCGGTGCGCACGGCGCTCCTCGGAGAGCTCATCCAGGAGATCCACGAGCAGGTGATGATCGAGGCCAAGGAGAAGGGCAAGAAGCACCTTCCGGCGTTCGCGATCATCAGCCACGACATCATGACCTGCCGCCGCGTCGCCGAGTACATCTCGGTGCTCTGGAAGGGCCGCATCGTCGAGGCCGGGCCCGCCCAGGCCATGCTCAACTCCGAGAACCCGTTCATCCGCCAGTTCCTCAGTGGTGAATCGATGGGCCCACTCGCGATGGACTGAACACTCCGGCTGCGTCCTTCGCTCGCGCCGCCGGGGTCGCTGGACGTGCGCGGTCAGGCCCATCGTCGGTGGGGCCC
>JBFIDS010000152.1:0-7572 GCA_041603715.1 Paraconexibacter sp.
CGCCGCGGCGATGAGGATCAGCGCGAACCCGAGCGCGACGGCCCACATGGCGATGCGGTCGGGCCGTGAGCCGATGCGCTCGGCCGGGCGCGCGACCGGTCGCCGGCGCTCGATCTCTCGCAGTGGGGTTCCGGAGTGCAGGCGCTCGGGCCGCCCCGTGATCGCGACGGTCCGCCGCCCCCCGGGGTCGCGCGTCGCGCCCGGGTCCGAGTCGGGCCGCGTGCGCCGGCCCTGTCGAGGAGCCTCCGTCGGCGTCGTGCGCTCGGAGGCGCGATCGACCGGCGGGTCGAACCCGGGCTCCCCCGGTCCGACGAGGTCCGCGGGCTCCGCGGCCGCGGAGCGGGCGGCGCCGGCCCCGCGCCCCGGCCGCGCCCCGTCGAGAAGACCGAAGTCGTCGTCGATCCACGCGTCGACGTGACGGCGGGACGGCACGTCGCCCTCGACGACGATCCCGCGCCGCGGAGGTGCGGGATCCGCGTGGGCGGGCCGGACGGCGCCGTCGTGGCCGCCCGTGATGCGGCGACGGCGCGGGCCGGGCCGCACGACGAAATCGGGCTCGTCACCCGCGGACCAGTCGTCCACGGGGCGTCGCGGTGCATCGACATCGAGGTCGGCGATCCGGTCCACGGTCGCGCGATCGGGCTGCATTCGATCTGTCGTCCTCTGTCTCAAGGCCTACGGGGTGAGCTGTCGGGCTCGCGTTGAGATCGACGCGGCGCCGCACGGTGCGGCGCTTCGCCCCGAGGATGGTTCCCCCGCACGCCGGGCTCTCGCGCCCAGCGACTCGGCATGTCGAACTCCGGGGATCGTAGCAGCAGGTGAAATCCCTGCAAAAGAGCCGAAGTTATGTCGTCCTGCACGCCATCTTGCAGGCCGCGCCGCGCGGGAGGGTCGGGCACGGGTGCAGTGTCGACCCCGCCCCGGACGGACCGGCCCGTTCCACCCCGGCGAGCGACGGCTGCCGACGCGCCGGCGAGCGCAGTCCACCGTGCTCGGGCGCGGCGGGCGTCGGCGGCGACGCGGCGTTCGGTGCGACCGGCGGCCGGTCGCGGTGGGGACGAGTCGGTCGGTCGCCGCGTCTATCGACGGCCGGCGACGGCCTCGACGTAGTCGGCCACGTTCTCGGCGTCCTCGCCCTCCACGAGCTCGGCGGGCATCTGGCCCATGCCGCGGGCACGCCCGACCTTGATCGCGTCGAGGGTCAACGCAGCCGGCGGGCGGAGCTCGTCGAGGTTCGGGCCGACACGCCCCACCGCGTTGGACGCGTTGAGTTGGTGACAGGTCGCGCACTGCTCGGCGAAGACCTGGCGCCCGTCCTCCTGCGCGGACGTGAGGTCGACGCCGCCGGGCGCGCTCGCGGCGCGGTCGCTCGCGTTGACGACCATGACGACTCCCGGCACTCCGAGGCCCACGACGACGATCACGAGGGCGATGATCACGCCGTTGGCGCGGTTGCCGGCCCTCGACTGGTTGTGGAGGAGTTGCTCCCGGGCCCCGGCCGGTCCCCCCGCCATGGCGACGAAGAAGACCGCGAGGCCGATGAGGATGAACCCGATGACGAAAGCGGCGGTGGCGACCATCGAGCGGGAACATACCGGTCACGGCGGCAGGACGACGGCGACGCGGCACCACGGCGATGTCACCGCCGACGCCCCTGGGCGAAGCTCATGACCGGTGGGGCGACGGCCCGGAAGTCGCCGTCGGCGACCTCGACCGGCTCCTCCCCTCCGCCGACGGCGACGAGCCTGCGCGACCCCGTGCCTCCCCCCGCGCGTGTGAGGTCCCGCGCGTCCAGCGGGGAGAAGTCCTTCGCCTCCGCAAGCGCCCTGACCTCCGCCAGCGGCCGGTCGTCGGGCGCCTCGAGCGGCACGAGCCGGCGGACGAGGACGTTGATCCCCCCACCCGCCGCGGGATGGCGCTCGAGCCGCCCCTCCGCGATGACGAGCGGCTCGGTGCGGACGGTGAGCCGATGTGACTCGTAGACCGCAGGAGGGACGACGAGGTTGATCGTCCCCTCCTCGTCCTCGAGGAGCATGAACACGATGCCGGAGGCGGTGCCGGGCCGCTGCCGGGCCACGACGAGCCCTCCGACGCGGACGGCGCGGTCGTGCCGAAGGCCGGCGAGGGCACCGCTCGGGACCGCCCCCCGCCGACCGAGCTCGTCGCGCAGCAGGGCGAGCGGATGCGTCCCGGTCGTCAGCCCCGTCGTCGCGTAGTCGGCGATCATCGACTCCCAGGCGGGGAGACCGGGGAGGTCAGGGGCGGGAGGTGCGTCGAGCGGGAGCGCGAGCTGCGTGCCGTGGACGCCGAGGGACCGGCCCGGCGCGACGACTCCGAGCCGCCAGAGCGCCGCGCGTCGCCGGTGGGAGGCCGACGGCACCTCGTCGGCGAGCAGCGCGTCGCACGTCCCCGCCCAGGCGAGCCGCTCGAGCACCGCGCGCCCCGCCCCCGCGCGGGCGGAGAGGTCCCCGACCGAGCGGAACGGCCCACCCTCCTCCCGCGCCTGCACGAGCGCACGAGCCTCCGCCTCCCCCACGCCGAGCACGTAGCCGAGGCCGATGCGCACGGCCGGGACGGAGTCGCCACGGGCTCGGGCGTCCCGCCACGGCTCGCCCTCCACGTGGTCGCGCGCCTCCTCGGCGTCGATATCGACCACCGTGCAGCCGACCGCGCTCGCGTTCACCTCGGGCGGCAGGATCGGGATGCCGCGACGCTGCGCCTCGTGGATGAGCGCGTCGGGCGGGTAGAAGCCCATCGGCTGCTCGTCGAGCAGCGCGCAGAGGAACTCGGGGGCGTGATGGACGCGCAACCACGTCGACTGGTAGGCGAGCAGTCCGAACGCCGCACCGTGTGCCTTGGGGAAGCCGAAGCCCGCGAACCCGACGATCATCTCGTAGACGCGCCGGGCGAGCGCCTCGTCGGCCCCGTGGGTGCGCATCGCGCCCTCGACGAAACGGCCCTCGTAGGCACGCAGCGCCGCCTCCGAGCGCTTGCGGCTCATCGCGCGACGCAGGCCCTCCGCCTCCCCGGGGGTGAAGCCGGCGAACGCCATCGCGACCTCGATGACCTGGTCCTGGAAGATGATCGTGCCGAGGGTGTCCTTCAGCACCGGCTCGAGCGACGGGTGCTCGTAGGGGATGACGAACGAGGGGTCCTCCCGCAGCCGCTGGCGACGGGAGATGTAGGGGTTGACCGCCCCGCCCTGGATCGGTCCCGGCCGGACGATCGCGACCTGGATCGTGAGGTCGTCGAGCGTCTCGGGCCGCGTGCGCAGGAGCGAGGCCATCTGGGCGCGGCTCTCGATCTGGAAGACGCCGGTCGTCTCCCCTCGCTGGATCGCGCCGTAGGTCTCGGGGTCGTCGAAGGGGATCCGCGAGAGATCGACGACCGACCCGTGCCGCGCGGCGAGATGGTCGACGCAGCGCTCGACCGCCGAGAGCATCCCGAGCCCGAGGAGGTCGATCTTCAGGAAGCCCGCGTCCGAGCAGGAGTCCTTGTCCCACATCACCATCTGCCGGCCCTCCATCGCCGCGGGGACGACGGGACAGCAGTCGACGAGCGGCCGGGTCGCGACGATCATCCCGCCGGAGTGCTGGCTGAGGTGACGCGGCAGGCCCTGGGCCTCCTCGACGAGATCGACGAGCCAGCGCCAGCGCCCGTTCGCCACGCGGTGCTCCCCGAGCGCCGAGGTGACGTCACGGTCGACGTTCGCCGCCGACCATCCCTCCGAGGAGCGGGCGACCCGCTCGATCTCGCCCGGCGGGAGCCCGAGCGCCTTGCCGAGCTCGCGGATGGCCCCCCGCGCCCGGTAGGTGGGGAACGCCGCGACGAGCGCGGAGCGGTCGTGGCCGTAGCGCTCGTGGATACGCGGGATGAGCGTGGCGCGAACGTCGCGGGGGAAGTCGAGGTCGATGTCGGGCAGCGACGTGATCTCCTCGTTGAGGAAGCGCCCGAGGAACAGCTCGTTGGCCACCGGATCGACGTGCGAGAGACCGGTGAGGTAGCAGACGATCGAGCTGACGCTGGACCCGCGCCCGCGCCCGGGGGGCAGCAGCGCCCGCGCCGTGCCCGGCCCCCGGACCTCGAGGGCGACCTCCCGCGCGAGCTCGAGGAGATCGAAGTGGAGCCGGAAGAAGCCGGAGAGCCCGAGCCGTGAGATGAGGACGAGCTCCTCCTCCAGGCGGCCGGCCGCCCTCTCGCGCAGCGACTGCGCCGCGGGGCCCCGAGGACCGTCACCGGGCCGACCGGGCGGGTAGCGCTCGTCGAAGCGGGCGTGGCAGATCGCGGCGAGCTCACGGTCCGCCGTGTCGTCGTCGGCGCCCGGGTAGCGGTAGCCGAGGTCCTTCGTGAGGTCGAAGCGCAGCTCGTCGGCGAGCCGGCCGGTCTCGGCGACGGCCTCCGGGTGGTCGGAGAAGCGCCGGGCCATCGCAGCGGGCGTCGTGAGGACGTGCGCATGGTTGCCGCGCCGCAGCGGCTCCGAGGCGTCGAGCGTGGTGTGCTCGCGGATCGCGACGAAGGCGTCCTGCAGCCGGGCGCGGGCGGGCGTGTGCGCGTGGACGTCCCCGGTCGCGACGCAGCGCAGATCGAGCCGCCGCGCGAGCGAGGCGAGCCGCCGGTTGCGCGCGCGGTCGTCCCTCGCGAACGGCCGCTGGAGCTCGATCCGCAGGTTCTCGGCGCCGAACGCGTCGCGCAGCCCGCGGACCGACGGCTCGTCGTGGACGCCGTTGCGGGCGCACCCGCTCAGGCAGACGAGGCCGTCGGCATGCGCCCCGACGTCCGCCACCCCGACGGAGGGCGGCCGAGCGATCCGCCGGTCCGCCGTGGTGCCTTCGCGCGTGTGCGCGTGCGCGCGGGTGAGGAGACGACAGAGGTTCCGCCAGCCGCGTGCGTCACGGACGAGGAGGGTGAGATGACGCCCGTCGTCGAGGGTCACCTCCGCCCCGTGGAGAGCCCGCAGGCCGAGCGCCTTGGCCGACTGCGCGAACTCCATCGAGCCCGAGAGCGTGTCGTGGTCGGTGAGCGCGAACGCCGTGTGTCCTCGCTCCACGGCTGCGGCCGCGAGCTCCTCGGGCAGGCTCGTCCCGTCGAGGAAGGAGAAGGCCGAGTGGCCGTGGAGCTCGACGTAGGACGACACGAACACATGTTCGCATGGCACCCGGACGGACACCACCGACGCCCGCGACGATCGTCGTCACGCCGCCGCGCCGACGCAGTCCTCCCGTTGCGACCACGTCCCGTCGGGACCGCGGGTCGACGCGGCGAGCAGGCTCGCCGAGGCCTCCCGGCGGCCGATCTCCGCGCCGATGCTCAGCCCGACGGCGACGTGGCCGCCGACGCCGGTCGCCGTGCTGCCGACGTCGTAGACGCGGGCGTGGAGGACCGCGTGGGCGCGCAGGCGGGCGGCGAGCGCGGGCCCGACGGGCGCCCGCTCGCGCCCGGGCCGGGGGCGACCGCTGCGCACCGCCGAGATGAACTCCGCGGCGACGGCGAGGTTCTCCGGGACGGTGAGGTCGAGGTGGCTCTCGAGCTCGTAGCGCCGCGAGCCCCCGGCCGCGCCGAGCGTCCCGGCCACCTCGCTGAGCTGCGGCGGGAGGTCCGAGGACACCCGGTAGGCACCCGCGTGCACGACGACGAGGTCGAGCGGGCGGCCGTCGCGGTCCACCTCGATCGCCCAGCTGTGATCGCTCCCGCCCGCGAGGTCGCTCGCCGACCCGCCGACGGTGGCGCGGTCCCCGACCGCCACCTCACCGGAGAGCGCGGCGCTCAGGACGTTCGAGCGGGAGAGGTAGAGAATCGTCCGTCCGGTCCTGCGGACCGTGCGGGCACCGTCGAGATCCTTCCCGCCGAGGGTCACCGAGAGCCCCTTCACCGCAGCGGCCGTCCCGCCGAGCGTCACCGACCACCCGTGCTGCGTGATCGTCTCGTCGGGCTCTCGGACGAAGCGGTCCTGGACCACCTTGGGGACGAGGGTGCCCGAGAGGCCGAGGAGGAGCCCCTCCACCTCCTCCCGCGAGCGAGCGAGCCAGACCCGGCCGCGGCCCTCGTGGGCGATGATCGCCGCGCGCAGTTCGATCCCGGCCGCGGCGAGGCGCCCGCCGAGCGGGAAGCGCGCCCCCACCCCGAGCCCGACCTCCACGCCGAGATCGGTGGAGCGCACGAGCGTGAGGGCGAACGTGCCGTCGGAGCGCTCGTCGACGAGAGCGAGGTGATCACGCCCGACACGGACGAGGACGATGTTCGCGCTCGCGCTGCGGCCCTCACTGGAGGCGTGCACGACGCAGGGAGCGCGGTCGCGGTCGCAGTCCCCGGCGCGCACGACGCACAACGCCCGCACGAACTGGCCGCGGACCGCGCCACCGATCTCGCCGCCGCGCGCGATCGCCACCCCGGTGCCGAGCACGAGCACGGCGCCGACGACCGCGAGGACCGTGACGTAGTCGAGCGTCGCCTGCCCGCGGGCCGCCCGGACGCGACGGGACCATGCGGGCGGTCGGGCGGCGGGCGCGGGCATGCCGCCGAGGGTCCTCGACGCCGCGTGACGTTTCGACCCCCGTGTGCGTCGCTTCTGCGCAGATTCGCCGCGACGACCGTCACGTCCCGGGCGGGACCGGCGCCGGTAGCTCACCGAGACGGGTGCCGCGACCGAGACGCGACCCGGGCAGGCGGACGACGACCACGCCGCGGGCCGATTCGTAGCGGGCGACGCGCGGGGCGAGGAGGAACGCCTGCGCGAGACCGACGAGCGCGCAGCCGCCGGTGATCCGCAGTCCCGCGTCCCACCCGACGAGCAGCCCGAACGCCGCGGTGAGCACAGCGGCGACCGCGACGACGTGCGCGAGCGGCGTCGGCTCACCGGATCCCGCCTCGGCCGACCGGACCGGCTCGGCCCGGGCGAGCCAGCCGCGGACGAGCCGCGGCCCGAACACCGCGATCAGCACGGCGACGAGCGCGAGCTGCCCGATCGTGCTGCCCGGGACCTCGGTCGCCTCGTCGACGGCCGCGAGGAGCACCGCGGACCCCAACAGCCCGCAGGCGGCGAGGACGAGCCCCTCGATGCGCAGGCGGTCCCTGTAGCGGGCGGGCACGGCGGGACCCTCGGCGGCGGACGACATGTGCCCACCGTACGGGCCCGTGCCGCCGGGAAGCTCAGCGCTGCCGGTACCACCGACCCTCCTCCAGGTCGCGGAAGACGACGAGGTCCCGCCCGCACGCCGTCACGACCTCCCAGTAGCGCCGGCGCAGCGGCGAGGTCGTCCACCAGCGGTCCTCGACGAGCCACGACTCGCGCACGGCCTCGACCGTGCGACCGTCGACGACCCGAGGGTGACCGTCCTCCCGGTCGGCGCGGACGGCGACCGCGACGGGGTCGCCCAGGCGGCGGGCCCGCTGCGCCCCGTCCTTCTTTCCCCTCGCGCCCGCCCCCACGGTCAGATCTCGAACGGGGTGAGGATCGCGCGGCGCTCGGGCACGCGCGAGTCCGGGTCGACGGTGAGGACCCGCAGCGCCGCGTCGGGCCCCGCGACGGCCCGCGCCTGGCGGACGGCCTCTCGCAGCCGGGCCCGGCGCCGGGCC
>JBFIDS010000153.1:0-7510 GCA_041603715.1 Paraconexibacter sp.
ACCGAGCCCGAGCAGCAGCTGACCGGGGGGCACCGGGAGCGCCGCCGAGCGGTTCTGCGCTGCGAGCACGGCGACCGCGATCGCCGCAGCCGCAGTGACGAACAGCACGAGGTCGACGAAGCTGAAGACCTCCCAGGCGTTGCCGCTTTCGGACGCGGAGAAGCCGGAGAACTCGGCCGACACGTCGTACCACGGCAGGAACATGACGATGAGCAGGGCGATGCCGGCGCCGCCGGCGATCTTCGCGCTCTGGCTGAGCTTCGAGAGATCCATGGAATTCCTCCTTGGAGGTGTGGGGTCCGGCCCACACTACCCGCGCGGGCGGCGGGCACGGCCGCCGCGCATCGAGCGCTCGACGGACCTCCGGCCCGGGACCGGCGCGCCGCGGTCGCCGGGCCGCCGCTCCTGGACCCGGCGGCCCTCCGTCGAATCACTGTTAGGCTCGACGCCGGGCCTCGCCTCTGTTCGGGTCGTCGGCTCGTCGACATCTGCGCGACGCCGCCCCGACCGTGCTCCGGCCGAAGGGTTCCATCAGCGCTCTCCTGAAGGAGACCGATGACCCCGGACCCCACGGACCCGATGCCCGCGGACGGGCTTCCCTCCCTGGGGATCCACGTCTGGCGGGCCGGAGACCAGTGCACGCTCGCGCTCGACGGCGAGCTCGACCTCTCCTCGGTCGACCTCCTGAGCGAGGCGATCCAGGAGGTGAGAGCGGGTGGCGCCGTCCGGGTCATCGTCGATCTCAGCCGGCTGGGGTTCATGGACTCGAGCGGCATGCACGCGCTCCTCACCGCCGCGTCAGAGCTCGGCGACGACGGCCGCGGCCTGACGATCGTCCCCGGTCACGGGCGCGTGCAGCGCGCCCTCGAGGTCGCAGGACTCGTCGACGTGCTGCCGTTCGCCCCGCCCCCGCCCCCGACGCGATAGCCTCGGTTCTCGCGAGCAGCACGCTGGATTGCCCGGACGGGCGAGACACCAGGCCGAACGCGGGTCGTGAAGCGGGAGATCGTCTCTTTCCCGCCGGAGCCTCCGACGCTTCGACGGCCCATGTCGTTCGGAGGCCGGCGTACCGGAGTCGAAGTGTCAGACCAGACCAGCGTTGCGGTCCTTCTCTGCAACCACATCGTGAGCGTGACCCGTGAGTACACCGGGCGCGGTCCCACGCGGGCACGCGCCCACCTCACCGACGACCTCGTCACCGTCGTCCTCCAGGACACCCTCAGCAAGGGCGAGCGCAGCCTCCTCGGGGACGGCCGCCGCCCCGAGGTGCTCGCCATGCGCCAGGCCTTCCAGGACACGATGGGCCCTTCGTTCGTCGCCGGCGTCGAGGAGATCCTCGACCGCAAGGTCCTCGCCTTCCTCAGCGCGAACCACCTCGAGCCCGACATCGCGATCGAGAGCTTCGTCCTGCACCCCGCCGGGGCCTGAACGGTCCGTCGCACGGGTGTCGGTTCCCGCCGAGCGGGGTAGCCCGCAGCGGATGGGCGTCCCGGGGCCTGAGCACGACGCGCCGCGCATCGCGATCGCGCGACGGATGGCCGATGCCTTCAACGCCCGCGACGCCGAGGCGTTCTCGGCGGTCTTCCACCCCGACATCGAGTTCGTCCCCCTGCTCACACCCTCCTCGGGCCCCTACCGCGGGCCGGCGGGCCTCGCCCGGTACCTCCGCGACGCCTTTGCGTGGGCCGACGCCCGGCTCGTCCTCAGCGAGCTCGTGAGCGTCGGTGACGTCATCGTCACCCGCGCCCGCCTCGAGCTCGAGCGGGGCGGGCGCCGGGAGGACATCGACGTGCTCTACGTGGCGCGCCTGCTCGACGGCCTCGTCGTGGAGCTCATCACCCTCCCCACCGATCCCGAGCTGACCGAGCCGCTCGGCGTGCCGGTGCGCCAGACGGTCGACGAGCTGCGGCTCGAGCTGCCCGCGGTCGCCTCGAGCGTCGCCCTCGCCCGGCGCGCGGTGCGTGCCTACGCGGCCGGGCTCGGGTGCCGCCACCTCGACGACGTCGAGCTGGCGACGAGTGAGGCGGCGACGAACGCCGTGCTCCACGCCTACCTCGACGGGCCGCCGGGGACGCTCCTCGTCACGGGCCGTCCCGACGGCGACACGTTCCTCGTGGGGATCGAGGACCAGGGGCGCGGGCTCCTCCCGCGGCCGGACTCCCCCGGTCTCGGGATGGGGATCTCCATGATGAGCGCGCTCGCCGTCGACGTCACGTTCGTGGGGCCCCCGCAGCGGGAGGCGGGCACCGAGGTCCGCATGCGCTTCAACCGTTGAGCGGCGACGGTCGACCCGGCCTCATCCCTCCGTGCGCGGTGTCGCCGCCCGCGCGTCCTCGTCGGGGGCCGGCACCTCGATCGGCGCGAGCGGGTGCACGGCCGGCCCCTCCAGGACCTTCCCGTCCACGTCGAAGCGGGACCCGTGGCAGGGACAGTCCCACGAGGCCTCCGCCGGGTTGAACCGGACCTCGCAGCCGAGATGGGTGCACGTCGGCGACACCGCGTGGAGATGCCCCTCCCCGTCGCGGTAGGCCGCAGCGCGCTTCCCGTCGGCCAGCCGCACGACGCCGCCGTCGCCGGAGGCGAGGGACTCCGCGTTGCCGCCGCCGCGGTTCGCGACCCGGTCGCGTACGAACCGCCAGCCGACGGACGCGTTCTCCTTCACGAGCGCGCCGGCCGACGCGCGGATGTGGAGGCGCGAGGGATCGAACAGGTCCGCGGTGGGACCCTCGCGGCCCAGCAGGAGATCGGCGACGACGTGCGCGCACGCGGTCCCGTTCGTGAACCCCCACTTCCGCAGGCCGGTGATGACGAACAGGCGGCTGCTGCGCGGATGCAGGGGCCCGGCGTACGGCAGGCCGTCGGGGGCCGTGCTGTCCTGGGCCGACCAGCGATAGGCGGCCCGCGGCTCGACCTCGAAGTGCTCGCGCGTCCACTCCCAGAGGGCGCGGTAGCGCCGACCGGAGTCGGGGTCCTTTCCTGCCTCGTGGCCCTCGCCCCCGGCGATGAGGAGTGTCCCGCCGTCGTCGAGCGGTGCCGTGCGCAGCGACCGCGACGGCGTGTCGATCGCGAAGAGCATGTCCTCGGGGACCTCGCCGGCGACGCGCGCCGCGACGCAGTAGGAGCGCTCGGCGCTCAACCGCGCGAAGTAGAGCCCGCGGTCGAGGATCGGGAAGTGGGTCGCGATGACGACGCGGTCCGCGCGGACCTCCCCGCGCTCCGTCTCGATGCGGCAGGGCGAGCCCGTGCGAACGCCCGTCACGCGGGTGCTCTCGTGCAGCCGCGCCCCCGCGTCCCGTGCGAGGTCCGCGAGCGCGAGGACGTAGCGGCGCGCGTGGACGTCCGCCTGACCGGTGACGTGCACGGCGCCGGCGGTATCGAACGGCAGGGGCGCGCGCGGGGCGAAGCGCGCGGGCAGACCGGCCTCGATCGAGGCGGCCGCCTCGGCCTCGATCTCCTCCGCCCGGTCCGGGTCGGTCGTGTACGTCCAGGCGTCACGGTCCCGCCAGTCGCACTCGAGGGACTCCCCGGCGACGAGGTCGCGCATCCACGACAGGGCGTTCTCGTTGGCGACCCCGTAGGCGCGCGCGACGTCCGGTCCGATCCGTGAGGCGAGCGGCGCGTAGCAGGACCCGTGCGCGCTCGAGACCTTCGCCGTCGTGCATCCGGTGACGCCGCTCCCGATCGCGCTCGCCTCGAGCACGACGACGTCGATCCCCGCCCGGGCGAGGAGGAGCGCCGTGGTGACGCCCGCGATGCCACCGCCGACCACGGCGACCTCGGCGCTCGTCCCCTCCGCGGCGGGAGGATGTGACGTCCCGCCCGGTGTGGTCGCGAGCCAGTAGGAGCCCTCGGCAGACGTCGTCTCGTCGGAATGCATGCCTCGCACGTACCCAGCGACGCGTCGCCGCAACACCGCGGACGGGTCAGGCTCCGCGGAGGATCGCGGCGGCGCCGGCGTCGTCGACGACGTCGGCGGACATGTTCTCGCCCATCATGCGCAGCGCCGCGGACGCGAGGTCCTCGTCGATGTGCGCGACCGCGTCGCGCGGGATGACGACGTCGAACTCGCGGACGTGGGCGTCGAGCGCCGAGTAGAGGATGCACTGCTCGGTGACCTGCCCGGCGAGCATCACGCGCTGGACGCCGCGGGCGCGGAGGAGGTGCTCGAGCTGTGTCGCGTAGAACGCGGAGTGGCGCGCCTTCACGAGGAAGGGGACGTCGTCGGCCGGGGCGAGCGGCTCGACGAGGTCGGGCGCCGCGCCGGCCCCCGCCCGCCGTGCGATGCGCTCCCGGTCCGCCGACCAGTCGCCGTGGTGGTCGTTGACGTAGACGGTGAGGACGTCGTGCTCGCGCGCCGTCTCCACGAGCGCGCGCAGCGACGGCAGCGCCTTGCGCGCCGAACGCGTGAGGCGGTCGGCGTCCTCGTGCTCGTAGTCGTTGAGGACGTCGACCACGACAAGTGCGACGCCGTCCCTCCCGGCGCGGGCTCCCGACACGTTCATCGATGCCGCGCGCGTCAGCCGGCCGCGTCACGCACGAGGGCGACCGGAGTGCCGTCGTCGATCGCGGCCTCGGCCTCGCGCTCCGCCACCTCCAGCCGCTCGCGCATCGAGGCGAGCGCCTGCGACAGCAGGCGCGAGACGTGCATCTGGGAGATCCCGATCCGCTCGGCGATCTGGGTCTGGGTCAGCCCCTCGAAGAAGCGCAGGGCGACGATCCGCCGCTCGCGCTCCTGCAGGCAGCCGAAGCCCAGGGCGAGCTCGAACCGCCGGTCGACGCGCTCATAGCCGTCCTCGGAGTCCGCGAGGAGATCATGCCCGGTGCGGTCCTCGTCCAGGGGCGCGTCGAGCGACGCGGCGGTGTAGCTCCGGGCGGCGGAGAACGTCTCCAGGACGTCCGAGGTCGTCAGGCCGGTCTCCGCGGCGAGCTCCTTCGCCGTCGGGACCCGCTGCAGGCGTCGCGTGAGCTCGTCGGTCGCGCGGCCCAGCTGCGCGTGACGCTCCTGAACCTCGCGCGGTACGCGGACCGACCAGCCGCGATCGCGGAAGTGGCGCCGGATCTCGCCCGTGATGTTCGGGATCGCGAACGTGGCGAACCGGACTCCGCGATCGGGGTCGAAGCGGTCCACGGCCTTCATGAGACCGATCGCCCCGACCTGGACGAGGTCGTCGTAGGACTCCCCGCGGTCGGCGTAGCGACGGGCGACGTGGTGGACGATCGTCATCGTCCGCTCGATGAACGCCTCGCGGGCGGCGAAGTCGCCGTCGCGGTGGTAGCGCTCGAGCAGTTCCTGCTCCGAGGTGAGGCGCGGGTGTGGTTCGGTCGGCACGTCAGGGTCCTCCCGCTGCTGTCGTCGTCGCTGCGATCCGGCCCCTTGACGACTGAGTGCCCTCGCCGGCAGGCCCTGAAACGCGCCGCCGGGCGGGCCGGCGGGCGGGCCGGCGGGCGGGCCGGCGGGCGGGCCGGCGGGCGGGCCGGCGGGCGGGCGTGAGAGGGTTGGTACGTCTGTGCCCCGGGCACCCCACACGTCAGACGCGCTCGTGACCCCCGTTCGCCCCTCACTGTCCCTGTCGATCGTCGCCGACGCCGATGCCCTCGTCGTCGTGCGACACGTCCTCGACGGCCTCGCCGGCCACGGCCGGCTCTCCGACCCTGTGCTCGACGACATCCAGATCGCGGTCGGTGAGGCATGCGGCAACGTCGTCAGGCACGCCTACGCCGGTCGGCCGGTCGGTCCGCTCGACATCGAGGTCGCGTTCGACGAGACCGAGGTCGTGGTGACGGTGCGCGACCAGGGCGTCGGGCTCTCCCCCACGTGGCAGGAGAGCGCGACGGGCATGGGCATCCCGATGATGGGCGCCCTGGCCGATGATCTGTCCTTCGGTGCCGGAGCCGGCGCGGGCCATCACGTGAGGATGGCCTTCCCCCTGGACCCGACATGAGCGAGGCACCCGCGAGCCGCGCGCCGTCCCGCATCGGGCGAGCGCGCCTCACCGTCACCTGCGGACCGCTCGCGCGCGAACTCGCGGGCCGCTTCGTCGCCGCCCTCGGCGCCCAGACCTCTCTTCCCGTCGACCGTGCGCAGGAAGCGGTGCTCGTCGCCGAGGCGCTCGCCGACCACTGCTCGGACCTCACCCCGGACGGAGAGATGACCGTGAGCGCGGACGTCCGGGCCGACGTGCTCGTGATCCGCCTCGGCCCGCTCGGGGACGGCGACGCCGCACGGCTGCTCAGCGCGGACGCCGGCGGCGCCGGGACGCTGGGGGCTCTCGCCTCGAGCGTTGAGACCCGCCGCCTGCGCAGCGGACGTGAGAGCCTCGTCGTCGTCGTCGGGCCGCACCCCGGAGACGGCGCGTCGGCAGGATCGCACGGGCACGACGGCGGGTACCCTGGCGCCTGAACGCGACGATGAGCCGCCCCGATCAGTTCACGGTCCACGAGCAGCACCAGGAGGGAGGCCTCCGTGTCGTGCGCGTGTCCGGCGACGTCGACCTGTCGTGCGCGGGGACGGTCGAGAGCGCATGCGCCGAGTGCCTCGAGGACCCCGGGACGACCGCGCTCGTCGTGGACCTCTCCGACACCGGCTTCCTCGACTCGAGCGGCATCGCCATGCTCGTCCGCGTGCACCAGCGCGCGGACTCCGCCGGGATCCCCGTGACGATCGCGGCGAGCACGCGCCGGGTCGTGCGCTCGCTCGAGATCAGCGGGGCGGCCGCGACCCTCGTGGTCGCCTCCTCGCCCTCCGCGGCCTGCGCCGCCGCGCGCGACGCCGCCGGCATCAAGGCGCGCGGCGACACCGCCGCGAACTGAACGCGTCCGCGAGGGCACCCGCTGGGCCCGGCGGACCAGGCGCAGATCTGACGTCCCTCAGCGGCGCACCTCGCGCAGGACGGCCCGGGCCGCGGCATCGCCCGGAACGCCGTGGACCGCCCCGCCGGGGACGGCGGCGGCGCTCCCGATGACGAGACCGCGCAGGGGGGTGGCGTACGGGTTGAGCGCGGGTCGCGGCCGGAACACGATCTGGCCGAGGGAGTAGCTGCCCCCGCCCACGTCGCCGCCGATGAGGTTCGCGTTGCGGGCCTCGAGCTCACGCGGGGTCAGGACGTGGCGGGCCGCGATGAGATCGCGGAAGCCCGGCGCGAAGCGCTCCACCTGCGCCTCGATGCGGTCGACGTGGGCGTGGCACGGCGCGGCCGCGTCGAGCAGGCATGACGGCGCGTGGGTGTAGGCCCAGGCGGTGTGCCGGCCCTCCGGGGCGCGCGAGCGGTCCGCGATGCTCTGCTGGCCGAGCAGGAGGAACGGACGCTCCGGCAGGGTGCGGTGCGCGGCGTCGATGGCCTCGAGGAACTCCGCCTCCGTGCCCGCGACGTGCACGGTTCCCGCCGTGCGCACCGCATCGTTCTCCCATGGGATCGGGCCGTCGAGCGCCCAGTCCACCTTGATGGTCCCCTGGCCGTACCGATAGCGGCCGAGGACCCGGCGAAACCAGGCGGGCAGGCCGGCGCCGGCG
>JBFIDS010000154.1:0-7506 GCA_041603715.1 Paraconexibacter sp.
GAGCGGCGCGCGCTCGAGCACGCTCGACTCGCTGAGGTAGGGCAGGACGCCGGGCTCGAAGACGAAGAATCCCCCGTTGATCCAGTGCTCGCTGCGCGGCTTCTCGCGGAACCCGGTCACCCGGCCGTCGGCCTCGACGTCGGTGATCCCGAACTGCAGCTCGGGGCGGACGACGGTCATGGTCGCGAGCGCCCCGTGCTCCTCGTGGAAGGCCATGAGCGCGCCGAGGTCGACGTCGGCGACCCCGTCGGCGTACGTCGCGCAGAAGCGTGCGCCCCCGAGGTGCGGCGCGGCGAGCTTGATCCGGCCCCCCGTCGGGGTGTCGAGGCCCGTGTCGACGCACTCCACCGCGACGCCGTCCGGCCAGTCGGCCGCGGCGGCGAACGCCTCGATGAGCTCGCCCTTGTAGCCCGTGAGGAGCACGAACCGGCTGAAGCCCTGGGCCGCGTAGAGCCGCACGACGTGCCAGACGATCGGACGGCCGCCGATCTCCACGAGCGGCTTCGGGATGTCGACGGTCCTCTCCTGCAGGCGGGTCCCTCGTCCGCCGCACAGGATGACCACGGGCTCCGGGCGTCGCATGCGGCGCCTAGTATGCCGCCCGATCAGTCCAGAAGACCGCGCAGGACCGCGTCGGTCTCGGCGAGCGAGGCCGGGGTGCCGATCTCGTGGAACCGCTCGGAGACGGCGTGGCCGGCGAGGAGTCGCTCGCGCGAGAGCCAGGTGAGCACGTCGGCGAGGTCGGTGAGATCGTCAGGCGCGAGGGCGAAGGCCTCCTTGGCGAACACGAGAAGGCCGTAGTCGATCCACTCCATGTCCGGCGTCGGGGCCCGCTTGTCGTAGCGGACGAGGTTCCCCTCGAGCGCGGCGTTGCTCGTGTCCCACCGGCCCTCGTTGCGCAGCACGCACATGAGCGCGGGGAGCCCGCTCGCCGCGAACGCTGCGTACGCCGCGCGGTGATCGGTGGGGAGGTACGTGTCGCCGTAGGTGACGAGGAACGTGTCGTCGAGCGCATCGAGCGCCCCGCGCACCGCCCCCGCCGTCCCCGCACGGGTAGGACCGTCCTCGCGGATGACGATCTCGAGGTCGAAGGCCGAGCCGTCGCCCACCGCATCGACGATCTGGTCGGAGAGGTGCGCGACGCAGAGGACGACCCGGCGGGCGCCCTGGCCGCGCAGGAGCCTCAGCTGGTGGAACAGGAACGGCTCGCCGGCGACCGGGGCGAGCGCCTTCGGCCGCCGGGCGGCGGCGTCCCCCAGCCGGGTCCCGAGGCCGCCGGCGAGGAGGCAGACCGACGGCAGGCCGTCAGGGGCGGCCGGCATCGGGCCCCGGCCGCGGGCTCACGTGTACTCCGCGCCCGTGGCGCCCTGGAACTCGAACGCGAACGGCAGCTCGCTCACGCCGGCGGCACGCATCGCCTGGCGCGTCGCGCCGGGATCCCGCGCGTACACGAGGAGGAAGCCGCCGCCGCCCGCGCCGACGAGCTTGCCGCCGACGCACCCCGAGCGGCGCGCGAGCGTGTAGAGCGTGTCGATCTGCTCGTCCGTCATGCCCGGCGACCGCTCGCGCTTGTTCATCCAGTGCTCGTGCATGAGCTCGGCGTAGGCGACGAGGTCCCCACTCTCCAGGAGCTCGCGGCTGCGTCGCCCGATCTCCTTCGTGCGGTGGAGGTTCTCGACCATCGTGGTGTCGTCGGAGACGGTGCGCTTCACCTGGTCGGAGAGGATCGCCGACGCCGAGCGGGAGGCGCCGGTGTAGAAGAGCAGCAGGTTGTCGCGCAACTGCTGCTGGGTGTCCTCGGACAGCTCGAGCGGCTCGACCGCCACGGAGCCGTCGGGGGCGAACGTGTACGCGCAGATCCCTCCGTGGGCCGACACGTACTGGTCCTGTTTGCCGACGGGCTCGCCGAGGACGTCGATCTCGATCGCGCAGGCCGCCTCCGCGAGCGCCCCCGGGGTGATCGAGGTCTGCCGCGCGAGCGCGAGCGCCTTGATGAGGCAGACGGTGAACGCCCCCGAGGACCCCATCCCGGTGCCGGACGGCACGTCGGCGACCGACGCGATCTCGAGCGGGCTCCCCGACCAGTGGCGAAGGAGCGTCTCGCGCAGGATCGGGTGACGGATGTCCCTGGGGTCGTCGACCTCCTCCGTCTCGGAGTACTTCATCCGGTAGCGCTTCTGGAAGACCGTGTGGGTGAGGAGGTAGATGTACTTGTCGATCGCCCCGCTGAGGACGAAGCCGCCGTGGTCCTCGTAGTAGGACGGCAGGTCGGTGCCGCCGCCGCCGAGCGAGATGCGCAGCGGCGCGCGCGTGAAGAGGACGCTCATGACGCTCGGTGCGCTAGAGCGAGAAGCCCGCGGCGGCGGCGTCGCGGTGGAACATCTGCACGGTCTCGAGGGAGAACTGGTCGAGGTCCTTGCCGAGGCTCGGGATCTTCGCGATGAGATCGTTGGTCATCGTGATGATGTCGCAGCCGACGTCGTCGGCCTGCACGAGGTTGAGGACCTCCCGAGGGCTCGCCCAGATGAGCTCGGCGCGCGGCGCGGATCCGAGGATCTCGACGGCGCTGCGCATCACCGGGACGGGGTCGATCCCGGCGTCGGCGATGCGCCCGGCGAACACCGAGACGCAGGAGGGCGCCCCGTCGGCGACCGCGGAGGCGATGGTCTCGACCTGGTCGGTCGTGAACAGCGCCGTGACGTTGACCTGCACGCCGTCGCTGGAGAGCTCCCGGACGAGCGCGTCCATCGACTCGCCCTTCGTTGTCGTCACCGGGATCTTCACGTAGACGTTGTCGCCCCAGGTCGCGAGCTTCAGGGCCTGACGTCGCATCTCGTCGGCGTCGTCGGCGAAGACCTCGAACGAGATCGGCTTGTCGGTGATCTCGGCGAGCAGGCGCCGCGCGAACTCCTCGTACTCGGTGAGCCCGGCCTTCCACATGAGGGTCGGGTTGGTCGTGAAGCCCTCGATCATGGGGTCCTGGGCGAGGCCCAGGATGCCGTCGAGATCGGCTCCGTCAGCGAAGATCTTCGTCGAGATCCGGTCGATCATGGCGCGCACGGTAACACCACACCTGCAAGCGGGGTCCCGCCGCGCCCCCGGGGACGCCGGCGGCCGTGACTCAGCGCGGGACCGAGGGCCGCAGGCCCTCCGCCCGGACGATCTGCGACGCCGCGTCGCGGAGGTCGCGAGCCGTCATGTCGGGGGCGGGAGCGTCGATCCGGCGGTGGGCGGAGTCGGGGTGCAGAACGAGCACCGTCCGGCACCCCACGGCGTGCCCGACCCCCACGTCGGCGGCGGTGTCTCCGACCATCCAGGCCCCGCGCAGGTCGATCCCCACGTCGGCCTCGATCCTCCTCAGCAGCTCCGGTCGCGGCTTGCGGCAGTCGCAGTGCTCCCGCAGCGCGGGGTCCGTCGCCTCGGGGTGATGGTGGCAGTAGTGCCACGTGTCGATGTGCACGCCCCCCTCCGCGAGCAGCGCGACGATGCGGTCGTGGACCGCGGCGAGCCCCGCGAGCGAGACCTTCCGCTTGGCCGCCGCGGGCTGGTTGGAGGCGACCGCGAGGACGAAGCCGTCGTCGAGCAGGGTCCGGCAGCCCTCCACGGCCCCCGGCGCGAGGCGGACGTCCTCGGGACGCAGGGGCGACTCCTTGTGCCCGTCGGCCGGATCGAGCACGGGGTCGTTGAGGACGCCGTCCCGGTCGAGCACGACGAGCCGGCCCGTCCCGGCCACGGGCTCAGCCCGTCCCGGCCGTGATGCTCTCCCACTTGCCCGACTGGGCGGCGAGCACCGGGTGCGAGACGAGCAGGTGCCACAGCACCGCCTGGAAGCTCTCGACGTGCGGCGTGCGCCGCGCGTCCGGGGACGGCACGACGATCGCCACCTCCGCGAGCTCGACCGCGACGCCGTCGGGCTTGCCGACGATCGCGTAGATCGGGGCGCCGACCTCGGCCGCGAGCTCCATCGCGGCGACGAGGTTCATCGACACGTTGTGCTCGCGGGAGCCACCGCCGACGCTGAACACGAGGAGCGCGTCCTCGGCCCGCAGGCGCGACGTGGCGAGCCACGCGCGGTAGGTCGTGTCCCACCCCTCGTCGTTGGTCCGGGCGGTGAGCTCGGAGACGTTGTCGCTCGGCGCGTAGGACTCGAGGTGGCAGATCTTGCGGAAGTCGTTGACGGCGTGCGAGGCGTGACCGGCGCCGCCGCCGACGCCGAGGACGAAGAGGCGCCCGCCGCGCTCCCGCACGTCCGCGAGCCCGGTCGCCATGCGCTCGAGATCGTCAGCCGGCAGCCGCGCGGCGATGTCGGCGACCTCCCTGAGGTAGGTCTCCGCGTGGCCGGTCTGCGACCCGTCGGTCGGCTCCGGGAAGGTGGGGTCGGGGCTCATGGGCGCGTAGTATGCCGCGCCGATGCCGGACCCCGATCCCACCACGCTGAGCTGGTACCACACGCTCGAGCTGCCCGGGGGCGTCGTGACGAAGGGGATCTTCGACCTTCGGCCCTACGTCGACCGCTACCGGCTCCCGGAGCGGCTCGACGGCCTGCGGGCCCTCGAGATCGGGACCTGGGACGGCTTCTGGGCCTTCGAGCTGGAGCGTCGGGGCGCGGAGGTCGTCGCGCTCGACCTCGACCGCGAGGAGGACCTCGACTGGCCGGCGCGCCGCCGGCCCGCGTCGTTCCCCGACGTCGTGCGCGGCCAGGGCTTCGCGGTCGCCAAGCAGCTGCTCGGGTCCGGGGCGCAGCGGGTCGTGCGCTCGGTCTACGACGCGACCCCGGACGAGCTCGGGACCTTCGACCTCGTCTTCTGCGGCTCGGTCCTCATCCACCTCCGCGACCAGGTCCTCGCCCTCGAGCGGATCGCCGCCCTCACGAAGCCGGGCGGGACGTTCATCAGCGCCGAGGAGTACGAGCCGCGGCTCGACCTCCTCCCGTTCCCCGTCTCGCGCTACTACGCCGACCGGGACGCCGCCGTCGTGTACTGGATGCCCAACCAGCGTGCGTGGAAGCGGATGATCTGGGGCGCCGGGTTCGACCACGTCGAGCGTGTGTCGCGGTTCTCGATGAAGTCGACGGACGGTTGGGCCGTCCGCCACGCCGTCTTCCACGCCCGCAAGGACCCGTGACGCCCGCGGGGCCGGATCCCGCCGAGCTGCGTGCGGTCCGGGCCGCCGCCTACGAGAACGACCGGCCGGAGGTCCGCGCGCTCGTGCCCGCGGGGACGCGGCGCCTGCTCGACGTCGGCTGCAGCTCGGGCGCCCTCGGGGCGGCGCTGAAGGCGGCCGCTCCCGGCCTCGAGGTCGTCGGCATCGAAGCGGACGAGGCGCTCGCCACCGACGCCCGCGACCGTCTGGACGACGTGCTCGTGACGGACCTGGACGCCCTCCCGGCCGACCCGTCGGTCCTCGACGGGCTCGCCCCGTTCGACTGCCTCGTCGCCGCGGACGTCCTCGAGCATCTCCGTGACCCCGATGCGGTGCTCGCCTCGCTCGTGGAGCTCCTCTCCCCTGGCGGAACCGTCATCGTGAGCCTGCCGAACGTCCGCCACTGGGAGACGTTCTGGCAGATCGGCGTGAAGGGCTCGTTCCCGAGGCGCAGCGTCGGGATCTTCGACCGCACCCACCTGCGGTGGTTCACGCTCGCCGACGCGCACGCCCTCCTTCAGGGCGCGGGGCTGGAGGTGCTCGAGGTCCGCCGCGTGCTCCGCCCGCGGCCCACGGGCCCGTCCGACGGCCGGCTCGTCCGGCTGCTCGCCCGCGGCCCCGGAAGGACGTTCGTGACCTTCCAGCACATCCTCAGCGCGCGGAGTCACCCTCCCCGGGGTCAGGGCCCGCGTTCCACTTGATCGAGCCCGTCCGGCAGGTGTAGGCCCGGCGGTCGCCCCGCGGCCGGAAGCGCTGGGTGAACGAGACGGTCCCCGACGCGCCGGTCTCGGTGAACCGGCCGGTGAACCGCGCGCGGATCCGGGCGTTGCCGATGGGCGACTCGAGGTTGAACGTCTCCGTGCGGCGGAACTCGCGGGTGATGCGGATGGTCATGTACGGCGAGGAGTACGAGACGTTCGACCGGGGATTACCGCCCCCGCAGCGCGCCCGAGCGGTCCACGCGGCGGCGATGCGCTTGCCGGTCGGGTCGACGCGCATGACGACCGCCCCGCGTGTGACGCCGACCTTCTGGTCGGTGAATCCGTAGAGCTGCTTGTTCGGCCGCGGCGGGAGACCACCGCGGGTGGAGGGCTTCGCACGGCGGGTGAGGATGAAGGACTGCCGCGACCCCCCGGGCTTGCGGCACGTGAGCGTCTTCAGCCCGCCACCGGTGCGACGCGCGGTGAGCGTCAGCTTGCCGGCGGCGCGCGACGGGGTGGCGGTCGCCTTCACGCGGGCACGGAACCGCACCTTCTCGCCCCGCGGGAACGTGCGCTGCTCGATCGTGTCGCCGGTGAGATCCCCGTCCTCGTCCTCGACCGGGACGACGAGATCGAGCTGGTACTTGCGCCCGCCGCAGCGCACGAACGTGGCCAGCCGCATGTCCGCGACCCGCCGCGTCGAGATCCGCCGGAGGGACATCTGGGTGGTCGCGACACGGTCGGACGGGAGGTTCCCCCCGCCGTACTGCCGTACCGCGACGCCCTCCGCCTCCGAGGAGGCGACCGTCCCTCCGAGGGCGGAGACCGCCCCGAGAGCCCCGATAAGTGCGACACCTGCCGTAATTCCTCGCATCGCTCCCATCATAGCCGGAAAGCCGGGGAATGCACCCCGGTCCCCTCACCGGCGCGAGCGGCGCGTCCGCAGGCGCGCGCCCGCGACCCGGGGCAGCTCGCGGGCCACGATCCGGGCCAGCTCCCCCGGCGCGACCCTCAGCGGCCCGATGGGGACGCCCGTGGCCGGGCTGTCCCACACGGCCTGCGCCGCGCGGACGCTGGGCAGCTCCGTGAGATCGAGGTGCCCCAGGTCGCGCCCCCGCGCCGCGACCGCGAACACCTCGCGCGGGATGTCCCGGTGACCGACCCCGCACACGCGCACGTCGTCGAAGCCGTCGAGCATCACGCGGAACCCCTCCGGCGTGAACCGGAAGTAGTCGCTCGGGTAGCCGTGGATCCCGAAGAGCATCACGGAGCTGAGGACGCACACGCCCCCGTCCGGGTCGACGACCCGGCGCAGCTCGCGACACGCCTGCGGGGGGTCGGCGCAGTGCTCGAGGGTGTCGAGGCACAGGGCGGTCCCGACCGTGCCGTCCTCGTAGGAGAGGGCCCGGATGTCCTCGACGCGGTCGACGCCGGGGCCCTCCCGGAAGTCGGTGCCCGTGAACGGGCGCCCCTCGAAGAAGCGACGCAGGTCGATGTCCTGGTCGGGCTCGACCTGGAGGGAGCCGAACTCGACGACGGGGTCCGGAAGGTCGAGGACCGCCATGAGGTCGGAGAGGAACGTGCGCGTGATCGGCTGGGCCATCTCCCGGCAGCCTATGCGGGCGCGGCGGCACGACGGGGGTCCCCGCGCCGGCGCCGGCGC
>JBFIDS010000155.1:0-7485 GCA_041603715.1 Paraconexibacter sp.
GAGGCCGAGGTTCGAGCCCGCCGCCGGGGACGCGCTCCCGCCGTTCCCGCCGCCGCCGCGGCGGCCCTGCTCCCCCGTCGCGGTGCCCTCCACGGGCGAGCCGCCGTCGAGAAGCGGGGCGAGAGCGCCCACGAGAGAGGTCTGCGGCGCGGCTGTGGTCGTCGCCGTGGGGGCGGCGTCCCCGTCGTCGCCGGCGAGGAGGAGGAGCGCTGCGGCGCCTCCGCCGAGCGCGAGCAGGACGACGAGCGCGACGAGGCGCCGGCGCACGTGGACGCTCACCGCGCGCACCTGCGGTCGTCCGCGCGGCGGGCCTCGTAGACTCCGGCGCCCCCATGAACGCCACCCCGACCGTCGTCATGAAGTTCGGCGGGACGTCCGTCGCCGACGCCGAGCGCCTCAAGCGCGCCGCGCAGCGCATCGTCGCCAAGCGCGAATCCGGTCACCGGGTCGTCGCCGTCCTGTCCGCCCGCGGCAAGGAGACCGACCGCCTGATCGCGGACGCCTTCGAAGTGAGCCCCGTCCCCGACCCCCGCGAGATGGACATGCTCCTCTCGACCGGCGAGCGGGTGTCGTGCGCGCTGTGCGCGATGGCGATCAACGACCTCGGCCACCGTGCGATCTCCCTGACCGGCTCACAGGCCGGCATCGTGACAGACACGTCACACACGAAGGCGCGGATCCTCGATGTGCGGGCCGACCGGATCCGCGCCGCGCTCGACGAGGACAACATCGTGCTCGTCGCCGGCTTCCAGGGGGTGTCGACCGCGAAGGACGTCACGACGCTCGGCCGCGGGGGGTCGGACACGACCGCCGTCGCGCTCGCCGCCGCGGTGGACGCCGACGTCTGCGAGATCTACACCGACGTGGCGGGCGTGTTCAGCGCCGACCCGCGCATCGTCCCCGACGCCCGCAAGCTCAACGTCGTCTCGTTCGACGAGATGCTCGAGATGAGCGCGTCCGGCGCCGGGGTCCTGCAGCTTCGCTCCGTCGAGTACGCCCGCACCCACGGCGTGCGCATCCACTGCCGTTCGAGCTTCGACGACGCGGCCGGAACCGTCGTCGTGTCCGAGGAGGACACCATGGAGAACCCGCTCATCACCGCTGTGACCCACTCGACCGGCGAGGCGCGCATCACGCTCCTCGGCGTGCCCGACACCCCGGGCATCGCGGGCGAGGTGACGACGGCGCTCGCCGAGGCGAACGTCAACATCGACATGATCATCCAGAACGAGCCCGTCTCCGAGGGCGCGAAGGCGGACATGTCGTTCACCGTGCCGCGCGAGGACGTCGACGCGGCCCGAGAGGCGCTCGCGCCGATCATGGGCCGTCACGGCGTCGAGCTCGCGACCGACGAGGCGATGGGCAAGGTCTCGATCGTCGGGGCGGGCATGAAGTCCCACCCCGGGGTCGCCGCCAAGGTCTTCCGCACCCTGGGCGAGCACGGCATCAACATCGAGATGATCTCGACGTCGCCGATCCGGATCTCGTGCGTCGTGCCCGGCGAGAAGGTGCCGGACGCGGTCCGTGCGCTCCACAGCGCCTTCGACCTGTCCGGCCCGGACACGATCCGTCCTGAGCAGCCCTTCGGTGAGTTCGCATGACCCGCGTCGCCATCGTGGGCGCCACCGGCGCCGTCGGCACGACGATGCTGCGGCTCCTCGCCGACCGGTCGTTCCCGGCCTCGGAGATCGTCCCGTTCGCGAGCGAGCGCTCGGCGGGCAAGACGCTCCCGAACGGCATGGTCGTCCAGCCGATCCGCGAGGACACGATCACGGGCTTCGACATCGCGATCTTCAGCGCGGGAGGCGGCACGAGCCGCGAGTGGGCACCCAGGTTCGCGGCGGCGGGCGCGACCGTCATCGACAACTCCTCCGCCTTCCGCATGGACGACGAGGTTCCGCTCGTCGTGAGCGAGGTCAACCCCGCCGCGCTCTCCGACACGCCGAAGGGCATCGTCGCCAACCCGAACTGCACGACGATGGCGTTCATGCCGCCGCTCAAGGCGCTCCACGACCGCTTCGGCCTCCAGGCCCTCGTCGCGACGAGCTTCCAGGCGGCCGGCGGCGCCGGCCAGAAGGGCATGGACGAGCTCGCGGAGCAGATTCCCGTCCTCCTCGCCCGTCGCGAGGAGCTCGTCGACCGGGGTGCCGGCGTCATCGGCGCCGTCGAGTCGAAGGTCCACGCGAAGACGCTCGCGTTCAACGTCGTGCCGTGGCTCGGCAGCGAGCAGGAGTCGGGCTACACCGACGAGGAGATCAAGATGCGCAACGAGTCGCGCAAGATCCTCGGCATCCCGTCGCTCGCCGTTGCCCCCACGTGCGTCCGCGTGCCGGTGATGGTCGGTCACGCCATCGAGCTGCGGGCGACCTTCAGCGAGCGCGTCACGCGCGCCGGCGCGCTCGAAGCCCTCGAGGCGATGCCCGGCGTCGAGCTCGACGAGGTCCCCACGCCGCTCGAGTGGGCCGGCCGGGACGAGGTCTGCGTCGGTCGGGTCCGAGAGGACCTCTCGGACCCCCACAGCCTCAACCTGTTCGTCGTCGGGGACAACCTCCTCAAGGGGGCCGCCCTCAACACGGTGCAGATCGCCGAGCTGCTCGTCGAGCGCGGGCTCGTCGGCACCGCCGCCTGACACGGCCGGGTCGCGGGCGGCCGCTGCGCCGCCCGCGCCACGCGTCACGGTCGCTGCGCTGCTGGGTGCACGTCGGAGCGTCCACGCGACGGCGCACCCGCGCAGGAGCGTGCGCCGGGCGGAACACCCGGGCCGCTCGTGGACGTCAGCCGGTCGCCGTCAGCCGGTCGCGCTCGTGCCGGCCGACTCGAACAGCCGGCCGTCTCGGCTCGTCGCCGCCATGGCCTTGGACTCCTCGCGGTAGGTCGAGCCGTCCTCGAACTCGATGACCGGGAGCATCTTCTGACCGCTGAGTGACTCGAGCTCCGGGCGGCTCTTCTTCTTGAGCCCGTTGTGCTTGACGATCTCGTAGTCGATCTCCTGCTCCTTGAGGGCCTTCTCGACCACCCAGCACGCGTCGAGGTCGACGTGGAGGAAGGTGAACTGGCAGCGATGGAGCTTGACCTTGGGCATCGACCGACCTTACCGGTCTCCCCAGGTCACGTCGCCTGGAGCAGATCCAGCCAACGTGACCCGAGGGTCGATCGCGACCGGTGTCCTTCTCGTCGCGGCGACACGCGTCCCGGGTGGGTGCGCGTCGACGCCACCGCGCGGCGCTCAGCAGCGACCGAGCCGCCGCGTGATGAGCATCTCGCGGCCGAGCGCGGCCCACGCCGCGCCGTAGTAGGTCGGGTGGGCGTCGTCGCGCCGCGCGGCGAGCGTGAGGAGCCGTCGCGCGTGGCCGCGTGCGCCCGCCGCGTGCGCGGCGCCGGCGGCCCCGACGAGCGCGACCGGATGGAGGTCGGCGTTCGGCAGGGGCGCCCCGTCGAGGGCCCGCGGGACGCGGCCGGCGTTGCGGTGCAGCGTCCGCCAGAGGCGCGCCGCGAGCGCGCGATCGGCCCGCTCGCAGGACTCCGCGAGGCGGACGGGGAGGCGGACGGCGTCGTACCCGTAGGCGGGTGGCTTCCCCGAGCGCGGCGCGCCGGTCGGACGGTCCTCCCGCGCCCAGTCCGGCGGCAGCTTGCCGCCGCGCAGGAGGACCCGGATACCCCGGGCGCGAGCGGCGTCGAGACCGAGCGTGCGCGCCGCCCGGGGCGAGACGTACGAGGGGTTGAACCAGCGGTCCTCGCGCGCCCACGGCCCGGGGAGGAGTCGCCCGTCGGCGACCATGTCCCGTCGGATCACGCGAACGAGGCGGCGCGAGGCCCGGGCATAGGCCGGGACGTCGAACCGCTGCGCGGCGAGCCTGAGCGCGCGCGCGGCGTCGAGATCGGCGTCGGTCGCGGGCTGCGGGTCGACGATGCGCCCGTCGCGCCAGTGCCAGGCGAGCGCCCCGTCGGCGCGTTGCAGCTCGCGTCGCGTCCAGCGCCAGACCCGGGCGAACGTCGCGCGGTCGCGGATCGCGACCGCGATGAGCATCGCGTAGGCCTGGCCCTCGCTCACGGTGTCGCCGCCCTGGTCGTGGCGCACGACGCGGCCGTCCTGGGCGACGTAGCGCGCGAGGAAGCGCCGGCTCGGGTCGTGCGTCGCCGTCGCGGCCGTTTCTCCGCGCGGCGACGAGCCGGCGTCGGACGCCGCGCCGCCGCAGCCCGCGGTGCCCGCCGCGAGCGCGACGAACGCGACGAGCGCGAGGAACGTGACGAGCGCGCGGCGGCTCACGTGACCGTCTCCAAGGACTCGCGCGTCGCGCCGCTCGTCGCGGTGACGGTCCCCGGCCGCGCGGACCGCCCCGCGACGGACGAGGGCAGCGGCGCCCGCCCCGTCCCCGTCCGGGCCGGCTCGGCCGCCGCGGGGTCGCCGGGTGCGGGCGCACCCCGCCCCGGGAACAGCGCGGCGCTCACGCCGGTCACGAGCACGGTGACGTGGAGGAGGGCGAAGGAGACGTTGTTCATCGTCCCGGGCGACGTGTCGCGTGCCAGTCCGTACACGCAGGCGGTGAGCAGCAGGGCGAGCACGGCGAGCGCGGGCCAGACCGGTCGGATCTGTCGTCCCGTCTCACCGGTCTTCGGCGTGACCACGAACGTCCCACGGCGGCCGAGCAGCGTGAGGATCGTCGCCTGGATGTGGATCCAGAAGGACGCGAACGCGAGCGCATAGGCGCGGAAGGTGTACGTCCCCGCACCCATCACCGCGACCGTGAGGAGCGCCCAGCCGAAGTACGGCGCGAAGTGGATGAGGAACGCATCGCCGCTCGTGGACCCGAGTGGCTGCGCGCCCGTGAAGATGCGGATGACCGGCATCGACATGTAGACGAGCATCGTCCAGCCGGTGAGGAAGTAGAGGGAGGAGAGGGCGTGCTGCACGCGCAGGCCGAGCGGCACGCCGCTCGCCCGGAAGATCGCCCGGATGCCGGTGAGGCACCCGCGCGCCCACCGCTGCTGCTGGGAGACGTAGGACGCCATGTCCTCCGGGCCGAGACCCCGGGCGAGCACCTGCGGGACGTAGACCGAGCGCCAGGCCCGCGCGTGCAGGGAGATCGACAGCTCGAAGTCCTCGGTGAGCGAGCCGGTGGGGAACCCGCCGACGTCCTCGAGCGCCTCGCGCCGGAACACGACGTTCGTGCCACAGCAGAACATCGCCTCGCGCCCGTCCTTCCCGCGGGCGATCGCGCCGAAAAACAGCGCCTGCTGCGCCCACGCCGCCGCGGCGATCGGGCCCGAGCGCCAGTTCGCGTAGTACTGCGGGGTCTGCACGAACGCGGTGTGCGGGCACTCGAGATGGCCCAGCGTCGCCTCGAGGAAGCGCTCGTCGGGCACGTGATCGCAGTCGAGGATCGCGACGAACGGCGCGTCGGTGAGGCCGAGCGCGTGGTTGATGTTGCCCGCCTTCGCGTGGACGTGCTCCTCGCGGGTGACCCACCGGGCCCCGTGGCGCTCGGCGAGCGCGCGCATCTCCTCGCGCGAGCCGTCGTCGAGGAGGAAGACCTCGACGTCGGCGGCCCGGAGCGCCATCGCGGCGGCGACCGTCGGCTCCACGATCTCGACGGGTTCGTCGTAGGTCGGGATGAACACGTCGACGCGCGGTCGCCCGGAGGGGGCACGGGCCTCCCGCCGGCGCTGGCGCGCGGTCGTGATCCAGAAGCCCGTCGCCTGCGCGAGGTTGAAGATCTCCGCGGAGATGAGGAGCCCGTAGAGGACGGGCGTCCCCACCCGGCCGGGCTGGAGGAGCCACACGATGTAGAAGAGCGCGAGCGGGACCGCGAGCGCGAGCATGAAGCGCGCGCGTCGGGCGTCGCCGGGTCGGCCGGTCGCGTTCCAGTCCGGTTCGCGCAGTCGGGGGTCGTCGTTCGCCTTCATCGGTAGACCGTCACCTTCACCTGGGGTCGGGAGAACGTGCCCACGACGTCACGGTCGCGGGACAGCTCGGCGCGCGCGCTCCCCGCGTTGCGGGCATGGAGCGGGATGTCGACGAACGACTCGAGGAAGAACACGCGCGGCGCCCACCGACGCTCGGGCAGCCCCTCGGTCAGCGGTGCCGCGCGCAGGTCGGGCTGGTAGTACCCGACGACGTTGTTGAGGTAGGACGGCTCGTAGACGAGCACGTCTCCGGGCCGCATCCGCTCCTCCACCTGCGCGAGGGCGCCCTTGAAGTCGTAGCGGCGCGGGTTGGCCCCGTTGAGCAGCTCGTCGACCGTCGCGGCGCCGAGGAGGGCGATGAGACCGCCGCTGAGCACCGCGAGCGCCCTCCCGCTGTGGATCCACGCGGTCGCCATCCGCGCGACGAGCAGCAGGAGTAGCGGGGCGAGCGCGACGAAGTAGCGGATCTCGAACAGAAACGGCTTCGCCATCCCGGCGCCGAACATGATGAGGACGGGGACGAACGCGCACACGGCGACGAGGTGCACCCGCCAGGTCGGCCGACGACCGAGGAGGAAGAGCGCGGCGAGGATCGCGAGCGGCCACAGCGCCGTGAGCCGCGAGAGCATCGCGTCGGAGTGGTAGCCCAGCGCGGCCCACACGAGGTTCGTGAGCACGACGTAGACATCGGGACGGGGCTGCTCCGCCGCGATGTCGCCCGCGCGAGAGGGGCCTTGGTCGAAGCCTCTGCCCGCCGCCTCGTTGGCCTGGAACTGGTCCACGGCGAGCGGCACGAGCGGGAGGACCGCGAGGACGATCGCGGCGTTCGCGGCGAGCCACGCGCCGGCGACGCGGAGTCCCTCCCGGCGGTCCTCGCGGGACCGCACCCCGATGTGGGCGAGGAACCCGAGCTGCTGGGCGGCGAGGAACGCGACCGCGAAGTACTGGGTCCACAGCAGGAGCGCGGCCGCGACGGCGTAGAGGGCCCACGCCTTCGCACCACCACCCTTCATCGCCCAGGCCTGTCCGAGCAGGCCGACGGTCGCGAACAGCATGAAGAACGCGTACATCCGCGCTTCCTGCGCGTACCAGACGAGGAACGGCGCGACCGTCGCGAGAGCGGCGGCGAGGAGCCCCGCACGACGGTCCCACAGGACGTGGCCGAGCGCGTAGAGGGCGGGCACGAGGAGCACACCGGCGAGGATCGACGGCGCCCGCATGACGAGCTCCGCCGTCCCGACGGTCTGCGCAAGCACCCACAGCACCGCGTGGTGTAGGGGCGGATGGACGTCGTTGGTGCGCAGCGACTCCATCAGCTCGCTCCACGGCATCTGCGCCTGGGTGATCGAAATGGCCTCGTCGAGCCACACGCCGCGGGTCACGACGAGGCGGATCGCGAGGGCGACGACCATGAGCCCGGCGAGCGTGAACCACGAAACGCGCTCGCCGGGGGTTGCGCGCCCCGGAAGGACGCCGGGCTGCGGGACGGCGGGGTCCCGCTCATCCGCGTCGAGCGGGGCGGCCGGCCCCGGCGCGGCGGGCCGCTGCCGGGGCGGCGCGGTGACCGCCGGCAGGAGTCGC
>JBFIDS010000156.1:0-7478 GCA_041603715.1 Paraconexibacter sp.
CGAACGAGCCGTCGGGAAGGCCGTTGTCCATCCCGTCGCGCTCCTCGAAGCGCGCGCGGTCCGCGATGCCCGTGGCCTGGGCGCGAGCGGTCGCCGCGGCGATGCCCGTCGTGCTCGTCGTGATCCCCGTCACGTGGGCGCCGGTCTCCGACGCGACGCGACAGGCGGGGGACCCCGTGCCGCAGCCGACGTCGAGAAGGTGCGTCTCCGACGAGAGCTGGGCCGCCTCCATCATGAGCGTCGTGAGGCGGGCCGTCGCATCGGGGAGACCGACGATCCCGTCGTCGAAGACTCCGTAATGGAGGTCCGCCCCGAGGAGGAGGCTCCACGCTGCGGTGACGCGGTCGTAATGCGTCGCGGGGTCGTACGCGGTGTCTCCCATGCGCCGATCCTATCTGGGGCCGTCGGGTCTCGACACGTGCCCGGGTGCCTCAGCCGGCCGTGGTCCTGCGCCCTGTGTTGCGCCCGCAGGCCCACAGGCACAGGATGAGCGGTGCGATGAGGAACAGCGCCCGCCCGCCCGCATCGCTGAGGTTGTTGCGCATGAGGATCACGAGCATCGGGAGCGACGCCGCGAGGATGATCTGCATGCCCTCGGCGTACTTGTTGCGGCGGTAGTACTCCCAGAGACATCGCGTCCCGAGTCCGAGGAGGAAGGAGTAGAAGATGACAGTCGGGAAGCCCCAGTCCCCATAGAGATCGCCGAAGATGGACGGGACGAATGTCGTCTTCCGCGTCCGGTCGGGAAACATCCAGTCCGCGAGGTGGACGGTCGGCGGGTCCGGTTTGGAGTCGCCCATGATGCGGCGCGGAACCGGCCCAGTGAGGACGCTCGTCGCGACGGTCCCCGGCTCGAAGGCGAGGCCGCCGTCGCGATGCGCCTGCCACTGGACCTCCATGATCGTGAACTCGGCGATGTCGACCCCGGTGACGAAGCGCTCGATCTCCTCCAGTGGGTCGGTGACCGCGGCGATCGCCGTTTCCTGCACGCCGCGCTCGGCTCGTGTCGATACCTGGCGCAAGGCGATCATCACGTTGACCGCGATGATCGCCACGAGCAGACCCGCGACGACGGTGGGAAGCGACGGGATCCGGTCGCGGCGCAGGTAGCGCATGACCAGGAGGGGCATCGCCCACGCGAGCACGTAGGTCCGATCGCCACGCGGGACGGTCGTGAAGACGACGGCGGCGAACACGCCGAGCAGCAGCAGGCCGACGGCAAAGGTAGGGCGGCGCTTGAACGCGACCCACACGATGAGCAGCCCGGGGATCAGCATGTATGGCGCGAGCGCGAAGTACGCAGCGGTCTGGACGATCGCGAGGTTGTCGGTCTCGGTCCGGCCGAGGTAGAAGCGATACAGGGCGCCGAACCCGCCGAGCGTGGCGGCGAACACCGCCGTCATCATCGCCGTGAGGATGATGAGCCCCACGACGAACCGAACTGACTTCGCCGTGTCCCAACTCGCCGGAAGCGGCTTGAGGCGGTGGGCAAGGTGCAGCCCCGACCGGCTGAAGTACCCGAGATACAACGAGATCGTCCCGACCAGGCACACCGTCATGGCCCCGACGTATCCGGGTTCGGCGTTGAAGCCGAAGTCGAGGAAGTTCCCGGGCCCGGCGAGGAGCTCGCTGACGGGGCGCACGACGAACATCGCGAAGATGCTCGCAACGAGGATCATGATCGGCTCGAATGGGTTGAACTGGCGCTGCGCGACGCGCACCACGACCGGGACGACGGTGATGACCGCCATGACGATGGTGAGGGAGACCTTCGGGCTGTTCGTGCCCCAGTGGACGAACAGTCCCGCTCCGGTGCCGACGAGAACCGTGAGGAGCAGGAGGCGGGCGTTCGCGCCCAGATCCGGCAGCGTCCTCGTCACGTCAGGCCTCGATGCCGGCGTCGGGCCCGCCGTTGCGACGCCCCCAGCCCAGCAGTCCGACGCGGAGAGAGCGCGGCGCGAGTCGGGCATGCGCGAGCCCGAGAGCGTACGTGGGAGCGCTGAAGCCGAGGTAGACAGGTTCCGCTTCGGTCCCGTAGACGGCGCACTCGAAGCCGTGCCGCTCGAAGGCGCTGCTCATGTCCTTCACGGTGTTGCACCGGTAGAGCGTCGGGAACACATCTCCGGGCCGGCGCTCCGGATGGGCCCGCCCGAGCACTCGCGCGTGGAGGACGTTGGGCACCAGTCGTGAGACGAGTCCAAGGTAGCTCCGGCGGTTGACGGTCCGCAGGCAGACGTGCCCACCGGGTCTCACGACTCGCTCCAGCTCCGCGAAGAAAGCCTCGGGGTCGGGCACGTGCTCGACGACGAAATCCGCGATGGCGAGATCGACGCTCGCGTCCTCGACCGGCCACGGGCCGCCCTGGGGGATGAGCCGGAACTCGTCGATCGTGGGATTCTCCGCCCCAACCGGATCCACATCGATCCCGATGACCTTGCGGCACCGGTGGCGCAGCGTCCTCAGCTCGCGGCGCAGCGGGACGTCGTCGTCCTCGTGGGTGCCACGCCCGCAGCCGACATCGAGGGCGACGTCGTTCTCGCCCAGCAAGGCCCGCACCCTCACGTAGAACGCGATCGTGCCGTCGCGGTCCGTGAACCCCCCGTACGCTGACTCCGGGTGGAAGCGCCGCGTGAGTGCAGCACGGCGGGCGAGCGGGACGTCCGGCATCGCCGGCGAGTATAGGACCAGAGCGGGCCTGGTGACGCAGCCGACAGCGCCCGGTCAGGGCGCCTGCCGAAGCTTCGCGCGGACCGCACGCACGAGTTCCCTCGAGCCCGCGACGTCCGGCACGACGAGGCCGAGCGCAGAGGTGTCGAGGGCGTGCGCCGCGCGGCGGGCCATCCACGCCGTGGCGACTGCGTAGGCGATCGCCGAGGTGATCGCAGCGCCCGCGATGCCGAGAAGCGGGAGGAGCGCGGCGAGTCCCGCGACGGTCGCCCCGAGCGCGGCGAGCTCCGCCTTCCCGGCCTCGAGGGGCCGCCCGATCGACCGCAGCACCGCCTCGAGGGCGCGTGCTGTCGCGAAGAGGACGGAAGCTAGGGCGAGAAGTCGGGCGACCTGGGCGGCATCCGCGTACTGTGCGCCAAAGAGGATCTCGACGAACTGGTCGGCGAGGACGAGGACCGGAAGGGCAAGGATCGCCGAGAGGAAGAGGGACAGTCCGACGAGTCGCCGTGCGACAAGCGCCTGACGAGGTCCTTCCGGGATCGCCGCCAGGTTGGGGAGCGCCGCGTAGGCGATCGCGTTGCCGATGAGCCCCGCCGCCGACGTGAGGTTCACTGCGACGACGTAGAGGCCGAGTTGCCGGGGAGCGAGAGTGGCCGAGATGACGAGCTGGTCGAGACGGGTGTTGACGACGGTCGCTGCGGAACTCGTCCCGGTGCGCCATCCGTAGGCGAAGATGCGCCGTGCTTCCGCGCGGTCGTAGGCGACGCCGCGCACCCCCGCGCGCCGCACGAGGACCGCGCCCAGGAGCGTCGTGAGCACCTGACAGGCCACGAAGGCCGCACAGAGCCGGATGAGCGAGGCCTCGTCGGAGACGAACAACGCCGTCTGGGACGCGAGGATCGCGGCGAAGATCGTGATGCGCAGCACGCTGAACGCGCCGTATCGGTGCAGGCCGTTCAGCGCTCCCAGGAAGACGACGCCGGTGACGAGGAACGGGACGTTCAGGCAGTAGACGAGCGCGGCGGTGACCGTGTCGGAGTCCTGCGCGGAGAGGACGAGCGGGATGAGTGCGGCCGTGACCAGGGCGAACGCCGCCGACTGGGCGGCGGCCAGTACGAGGCCGCTGCCGACGAAGGTCCCGACGCGCTTCGGCTCGCGCGCGATGTGGTAGGTGAGCGACTCCGTGAGACCGAGCGTGGCGACGAGACCGATGACGGTCGGCCAGATCATCGCCGCGGCGAGCGCGCCGCGATCGTCGAGCCCGAGCTCGCGCGCGAGCTGCACAGCCGAGGCGACCATGAGGAACTGCGCGACGAAGGTGGTCCCGAGACTGCGAGAGAGCGCTCGCCGGGCGCTCGGCCGGGGCGCGCCCGGTCCCGGGGGGTCCACCGGGCCCGACGGCGGGGGCTGGTCCGCCGGGTCCCGACGGACGGGGTTCACGCCGCGTCGAGCCGCGCGTACTGCTCGGGAGACAGCTTCTCCACGATGTCCTGCCGGCAGTAGAGGACCGTGCGGGTCTCGTACAGGTGGTACAGAGGCCGGTCGAGCGTCGGGGCGAGCTCGGTGAGGTACTTGAAGACACCGGGGATCGCCGGATAGTCATCCCAGATGATCGCGCCGGTCGGCGACAGCATGCGCAGCGCGTTCTCGGTGTCGCTGCGGACGTAGTCATAGGAGTGCGCGCCGTCGACGAGGACGACGTCCATCTGACCTTCATAGGGCCCGTAGTCGAAGGTGGCGGAATCCCCGAGCAGCGTCTCGATGCGGGCCTCTTCGGGCGTGCCGCGGTAGGCGTCGCCCCGGTCCCAATCGGCGGTGAAGAAGTCCTGGTCGCTCTGGTTGAGGCCGAAGGCGACCTCGGACAGCGCCTCCTTGCTCGGCAGATCGAGCGTGTGGACCCGGATGTCGGGACAGTGGCGAGCGACCGTCCATGCGGTCCGGCCGCGGTTCGTCCCGATCTCGAAGAACGTCTGCGCGTCGAGCGCGGCGCAGAGCGCGGCGATGACCGAGCGGTTGCGGTCGTCGATGTACGTCTCGACGACGGCGTCACGCAGGGCCGGGATCTCGCGGAGCTCGATGTTCTCGATGTTGCCGGCGCCGAAGCGTTTCGCCGTCGCCCACATCTCGCGGATGACGTGGTAGCGGAGCTCGGGCCGCCTCGTGCGGACCCCGCGGGCGAATCCGCGGAGCGTCCGCGGAAGGATCTGGGCCTGGCTGTCAGGGGAGGTACGGGGTGCCATGCTGTTCATGTCCGATCGGTGAGCTGGTCCGTCACGTCATAGCCGAGCCGCCGCATCATCGGTGCGGTCGGGCCGAGGATGGACAGCTCCTCCTCGGTGTAGGTCTTCTTCCAGGAGCCGTAGGTCGCGTTCTTCTGCGCGATCGCGACGAGCGCCGGGTCGTAGCCGCCGTCCTTCTTCGCCATCTCGGAGGAGCGGTTGGAGGCGATGACCTCCGCGATCCGCTCGTCGCTGATGTCCAAGCGCAGGAAGTCGACGATGCGGCGCAGCTGCGACGCGGTCTCGTCGATGAGGGTCTCGTAGCGGACGAAGAGGACCTCCGCGCCCCGTTCCTGCGCCTCGAGCCACGAGGCGATGTGGTCCTCCCAGGTGCCGTAGCCCGTGGTCTTGCCGGCGACGAAGGCCTCCAGGAACTCCTTGAGCGGCGGCGGGTCGATGCCCTTGATCTCCCGCATGCGCCGCACCGATGGCGCCACGTCCCGGACGTCGCGGACGATGTAGATCGAGCGGCGATACTCCGAGCGGTAGGCCTCGTGGGTCTTGATCACCCGCCCCTCGCCGGGCAGGAGGGCCGGAGCTCCGTCGTGCGCGCCGAGCATCGGAATCGCGTGCTCGACGGTCTTGTAGTCGACGCGGGAGCCGCCGAGCAGTTCGGCGAGCATGAACTTCGTCCACGTGTTCCCCGACCGCGGGAAGGAGGCCAGGAACACGTCGGAGTCCCGAAGACCACGATGTCGTCGGGCGACGACGACGCGACGGGCGGGGGATTGGCGCAGCCGCTCGAGGAGCGGCTCGAGCGGAGAATCGAACACGGGCACGGCGGGCATTCAACTGCATTCCCCGGCGTGGCGCATCTCCTCGTGGGCCGTGACCGCCAGAGCGGTCAGGTGCCCGGGGTCCGGTCGACAGCGTCGAGGATGCGCGCCACTTCCGCCCGCGGGTCCCAGGGTGGGCGCAGGTGGATCTCCGGGGCCCGCGCAGGTTCGTACTCGTCGTCCACGCCGGTCATCCCGGTCAGCTGGCCGGACCGTGCCATCGCGTAGAGGCCCTTCGGGTCACGCCGCTCACATTCCTCGACCGGGGTGTCGACGAAGACCTCGAGGAAACGAAGGTCGTCGGCCTCGTGCAGCTCGCGCGCGGACTCCCGCGCAGCGCGGTAGGGAGAGACGAGAGCCACGATCGCGACGACCCCGGCATCGGCGAGCAAGCGGGCGACCTGAGCGGTGCGCCGCACATTCTCCTCGCGATCCTCGGCGGAGAAGCCGAGGTCGCCGCACAGGCCGTGACGCAGGTTGTCGCCGTCGAGGCGGTACGCGATCCGGCCGCACCCGATGAGGTGCTCCTCGAGCGCCTTGGCCAGCGTCGACTTCCCGGAGGCCGGAAGGCCGGTCAGCCAGATGGTCGCGCCCCGTTGGCCGACAGCGCTCCAGCGGTCACGACGAGAGACCTCGCTGGTCTCCCAGCGGACGTTGTCGCTCCGAGGCGGTTCAGGCTTGTTCATCCGTGCTCTCCCAGCAGCAGTCCACCGGCGACCGTCTCGTTGGTGTCCTCGTCGACGACGATGAACGAGCCGGTGGTGCGGTTGCGGCGGAACTCGTCGTAGACCAACGGCACGCTCGTGCGCAGCGTGACCCGGCCGATCTCGTTGAGACCCAACGACGTGGCTGTCTCGTCGCGGTGCAGCGTGTTGACGTCGAGGCGGTAGTGCAGTTCGTCGACGATCGCGCGCGCCCAGCGCGTCGTGTGCTTGATCGCGTAGCGCCCGCCCGGCCGCATCTCGCGCTCACTCATCCAGCAGAGCTGCGCTTCGAGCAGCCGCGAGACGTGCGGCTGATTGTGCGGCCGGCAGAGCAGATCGCCACGGGACACGTCGAGATCGCGGTCGAGCAGGATCGTGGCGGACACACCCGGACCCGCCTCCTCCAAGGGGCCGTCGTACGTGTCGATCCGTTCGATGCGCGCGGTCTTGCCGCTCGGGAGGACGGTGATCTCGTCGCCTGGCCGGAACGTCCCGCTCGCGACCATGCCGGCGTATCCGCGGTAGTCGTGGAACTCGTCGGTGCCCGGGCGGATGACCCACTGGACCGGGAAGCGGGGGTCGATGAGGTTGCGGTCCGAGGCGATGTGGACGTGTTCGAGGTGGTAGAGGAGGGGAGCCCCACCGAACCACGGCATGTTCTCGGACCGTGTCACGACGTTGTCGCCGAGCAGCGCGCTCATCGGGATGAAGGTGAGGTCGGCGACCTGGAGCTTGCGGGTGAACTCCGTGAACTCGGCGACGATCGAGTCGAACGTCGCCTCGTCCCAGTCGACGAGGTCCATCTTGTTCACCGCGACGACGAGGTGCGGGATGCGGAGCAGGGTCGAGATGAAGCTGTGTCGGCGTGTCTGCTCGCTCACGCCCGTCCGGGCATCGATCAGGATGATCGCGAGGTCGGCGGTCGAGGCGCCGGTCACCATGTTGCGCGTGTACTGCTCGTGGCCTGGCGTGTCCGCGAGGATGAACCGCCGCCGCGGCGTGGCGAAGTAGCGGTAGGCGACGTCGATCGTGATGCCCTGCTCGCGCTCCGC
>JBFIDS010000157.1:0-7444 GCA_041603715.1 Paraconexibacter sp.
AGCAGGACCCGGTGGACGAGCGCCCCGGTGCGGACGGTGATGTTCGGACGCTTGCGCGCCGGCTGCAGGAACGCGGTGGCCGTGTCGTGACGGACGCCGTTTCGCTGGTTGACCTGCGTGAACGTCACGCCCTCCTGCTGCGCGCCGTTAATGTCGTCACGCCGCTCGAACCCGGCTTCGACACAGGCGTCGACGACCCTCCGGGTCACCGGGTCCGGGGTGACCGTGCACACGCTCATCGGTCCCCCGGTGCCGTGGTAGGCATCGGAGAGGTTCGCGTTGCGCTCAGAGCGCTTGAAGTACGGGAGCACCTCGTCGGCCGACCAGCCGTCCGCGCCCTGCCCGACCCACGAGTCGTAGTCGTAGGCGTTGCCGCGGACGTACATCATCGCGTTCATCGAGGAGCAACCGCCCAGCAGCTTGCCGCGAGGCTCGTGCAGGCTGCGACCGAACAGGTTCTCCTCCGGTTCGGTCCAGTACTCCCAATCGAGCTTGGTGCCGAACTGACTGGAGAAGGCCGCCGGAGCCTTGACCGACAGCCTGCGGTTGTGGCCGCCGGCCTCAAGGAGGAGGACCTTGCGGGCCGGATCCTCGCTGAGCCTCGCGGCGACGACGCAGCCTGCCGCGCCGCCGCCGATGACGATGTTGTCGTACGTCTCACCCATGAAGCTCTCCTCGTGGTGCTGGTCGGTTGTGGGGAGGCTCAGGCGGCGCCGAGGCGCACCGGGAGCGTCGTGAGCTGGTTGACGAAGATCGCGGTCGCGTACCGAGGCTGCCCGGCGAACTCGAAATCCGGGTAGCGATCCAGGAACTCCTCGAACATGACCTTGAGCTCGAGCCGGGCGAGGGCGGTCCCCAGGCAGAAGTGACGCCCGCCGGCACCGAACGCCTGGTGCTCCGGGTTGCGCTCGACGCGGAACGCCTCGGGTTCGTCGTAGACCGCCTCGTCGTAGCCCGTGGCCGGGTACCACATCATCACCTTGTCGCCCTTCTTGATCGGGCAGCCGCCGAGCTCGGTGTCCTCGGTCGCCGTCCGCCGGAAGTGCGCGAAGGCCGGGAACATCCGCAGGCATTCCTCGACCATGCTCGGGACCAGCGACGGGTCGGCGACGACCTTCGCGCGCTCCTCGGGGTTCTCCACGAGCGACTTGATGCCGCTGCAGAACGTCGCCTTCGTGCTGTCGTTGCCGGCGGTCACGAGCAGGATGAACCCCATGACGATCTCCCAGTCCGTGAGCGTGTCGCCGTCGACCTCGGCGTTGACGAGAATGCTCATGAGGTCGTCGGTCGGGTTCTCACGTCGCTCGTCGATGAGCACCTGACAGCGCTGGACGATCATGGGGATCACCGTCTCGATGACGTCCTGCGGTCCCTCGGGATTCATCTCCGCGTCGTCGCCGCCGACGAGCCGGTTCATCAGCTCAGCCCACATCGCGTCGTCTTCAGGGGCGATTCCCATGAAGCTGCCGATCACCCGCGAGACCACCGGCTGTGCGTACTCCGTGACGACGTCGATCTCGTCGCGGCCCTCGAGCTTGTCGAGCGCCTCACGAGCGATTGCCCGGATCGCGTCCTCGTGCTCGGCGATGCGCTTCGGCGTGAAGCCACGCTGGAAGAGCGACTTGAGGCGACCGTGCTTCGGCGGGTCCATGCCGATGAACATCCCGTTCTGGACCTCGAGCTGTACCCAGGGCATCCCGACCATGCCGCCGATCTCGGAGGAGTAGAGCTGCCAGTTGCGGCTCACCTCGTGCACGAGCTCCTGGTTGGTCACCGACCAGAACCCGGGCTCCTCGGGGAAGCTCGACATTCCCGAGCTCCAGTGGACGGGGCACTCGCTCCGGAGCTGCTTGAACAGCTCCAGGGGCGCGCCCTCGCGCCAGTGCTCCGGGTCGGCGACGCGGACGGCGGTCAGATCGGCGGACGGGGTGGACATCGTGCGGCTCTCCTCAACTCGCAGTGTGAACTCTGCACCGATCCTAACTGCGTTGCTTACACCATGTCAAGATTGTCGTCGGACGCCCGTCGAGGCGCTGTTCACGGTGGTGTATCGTACGGCGAGATGAGCGTTCTCTCCAAGCGTCCACCCGCCGGCCAGACGGCGGCGGCGAATCGCGATCTGATCCTCGAGGCCACCGTCGCGCTCCTGGGACAAGGTCAGTCGTTCGCCGAGATCAGCGTGTCTGCGATCGCCGCTGAGGCATCGGTGTCGCGGCCGACGTTCTACGCGTACTTCCGGGACAAGCGCGACCTCATCCTCGCCCTCGGCGACCGGTTCGAGCGGCGAACGCACGTAGCGGCCGACACATGGCTCGAACTGCGCGACGACGACCTCTTCGCCACGCTCCAAGGCGTCCTCGACGCCTTCCGGGCCGATCACTCCACGCTCCGAGCCATCCTCGAGGCATCCACCTACGACGTCGAGGTCGCCGCGTTCTGGCGTGCGTTCCACGCTCGCTTCATCGAGGCCGTCGTCGACCGCGGGAGCGAGCTCACGCCGGACCGCGACCCCGGCGACGTCCGCGCGGACGCCTTCGCGCTGATCTGGATGACGCAGCGCACCCTCGCTGAACACCTCGATGCGCCGCAGGTCGGCGACGAGCAGCTCCTGGCTGCGCTCGTCCGTCTCTGGCGCTCGGTCCTACCGGAGATCTCAAGCCGGCCCTGATCCGCGTACGCGTCGGCCCCGCGGGCGCGGGCGAGACGATCCGCTCGTCGCCGGCCACGCTCGTGGCCCCGTCTTCGGCTCGCGGAGACCGGGCGACATCACGGTCGCGCACCTCAACGTGACGCTCCGAGTGGGCCCCCTGCCGACCAGGCCCTGCGGCAGCCTGCCACCTCGGAAACCACGACCGACTCGCTCGCAGCGTTGGCGAGCAAGGGACGATCGCCGCGCCGAGGTGGTACTCCCTCGCGGTACTCCCTCCAACTCGGAGCGCATGAGAAGACTCTTCTAAGCGACGAGATCCACGCTATTTGCAGGGATTTCGTTCCATGGGCGCGGCGGGTTTCGAACCTGCGACCTCTCGCGTGTGAAGCTCCGATGCCGAAGCCGCGCACCTTCACCCCTGCGCCGCCACCGCCCGGAGGCGAGGAAGCAGCACCTCGTCGGCGCGAGCCTGGCTCGCGGCGTCGGGCGGCATAAACCCGTAGAGGGCGTCGAGGAATCGCGGCGCCGCGATGTGTCGGGCCAGCTCGGTCGCGACGTACTCGCGGACCTCGGCGTCAGCCGCATGGACTTCTTCGACGAGCGCGGCGCGGCTGTCGAAGAGCCACAGGACATCCTCGAGATCACGACTGCCGAGGAAGTCGCCTCGTCCACGGCCGGCGAACGCCTCGAGTTTGGTCGCGACGAGATATGGCGGCGAGACCGCCCGGACGATCGTGCCGTTGGGGAGGGTGTGGTGGATGGCGTGCGGGAGCGCGGCGCGCTGCCAGCGGTTCGCGAATCCGAGCAGCGACGCGTCGGAGGGAATCGCGTCCAGGATGAGGTCGTCGCCGTGGCGCCAGCGTCCGATCACGCCCTCGTCGATGTCCTCACGAAAGCCGCGCGTTCGTAGCGCCTCGTCGAACGCGATGAGCGCGGACCGCGAGGCGACCTCGACGATCACGTCGACGTCTCGGGTCGGGCGTGCCGCCTGCGCAGCCGGATCAGTGCTCCAGAGCACGAGGGTGGCGCCACCGACGTACGCCACATGGTCGCCCAACTCGCCGAGCGCCGACGCGGCCCGCTCCAGCAGCGCGACGCTCACGCCGACCCCCGGGCCGACGCGTCGATGCTCGCCTGCAGATGCTCGGCGGCCAGACCCCGGATCCGCGCGTCACCTGCTCGCAGCGCATCCAGCAGCGCAAGACGCTCACCCGTCACGCGATCAGCCTGCGCCGCGCGCAGGGCGCTCACATGGAGCGGCTCGAGAGCGAGACCGCGGACCTCGCCATCACTCGCCGGCCACACCGGCGGCAGCGGGTGATCGTCGGCGAGCAACTCGCGCAGCGGAGACGCAGCCCACGCGGCCGGCCGGCCGCGGACCTCACCACGAAGCTGAGCCGGGAACACGTACCGCAACCCGTAGACGAGGAACTCCGCCGCCGCACTGCGCACGACACGTTTGCGATGCGCGTCGTACAGGCCCGCCTCGGCGAGCCGACCGAGCGAGCGATGGATCGGCCCAACTCCCAGCCCGAGGTCGTCCGCCAGGTCGCGGACCGTCCACTCCGGCGCAGCCGCGAGCAGATGCACGAGCAACACGATGTCCTGACCCTTGATCACCAGCCCAGTGTTCCACGTTCCGGAACATGGAACAAGACCCCTCACGCAGCTCGAGAGGTTCTCCCTCCGCCCGAAGGCGTCCTGACGCTTCCCCGAGACCGACGGAATCCCCGCGTCTTGCTTGTGCTCGTCGTGGAGCGACCCAAGTCGCCGGCGGCGGCGCCGTTCTACGCGGCGAAGTGGCGCAGCGACGGACGGCAGTTCAAGCGCCGGCTCGGGCCCGCGTGGCTCGTCCCCGACGGCGCGGGCGGCTGGAAGCCGCGCAGCGGCAGGGTGGCCGCCGGGCATCTGGACGAGAAGCGCGCGATCGTCGAGATGGCCGCGGTGATCGCGCGACACGCGTCGGAGATCGAGAACGCCGAGGAGATCGGGCGCGAGGCCGGGCGGCGCGCCCTCACCTTCCGCGCGCTCGCGCACGCCTGGCTCGACGACCGCGAGCACGTCGAGCGCATCAAGCCGTCGACGCTGCGCGGATACCGCTCCATCCTCGCCGAGCCCGGCGTCGCCCACCTCCGCGGCGCAGGACGATCCCCCGGACACATCATGGCCGCGCTCGGCGACCTCCCCGCCCACGAGGTCAAGGCGAGTCACGTCGAGGCCAGCCCGTCGTCCAGATCGACAGCGATGATCTCCCGCACCGCTCGGGCGATCCTCATTTCGTCGTAGGCCACGCCGACCGTCGCGAGGTCGGCGTCCTTGGTCATCCGACGCGCCGACGCCGCAGCCATGAGCATGCCGCCCTTCAGCGTCATGTTCGCGGCGTATGGGGACGCGGCGAGCCGACGGAGGAAGCCCTCCACGGCGTAGACGACCAGCAGCGAGCCGGTGTTGCCGCCGTAGCCGGTCCTCGCGAGCGACTGCAAGTCGCGGTAGACCTCGCGCCCCCGCTGGTCGCTCACGCGAGGATCACCTCCAGCGCGTGCGCCATCTGGGTGGCGCCGCCGAGCTCACGAGCGAGCGCGGTCAGTCGCAGTGGCTCGGCGGGGTCGCGGCGCATGTATCGCCGTAGCGCAGACAGTGCGATATCGCGGCCGGCGGTGCGCTGCATGCGCATGGCATCGACGATGCACCGCTCCGCGGAATAGATCCAGAACGCCTCCCCAGCGTCGGTGTGCTGCTGCACCCGGTCAAGCGCAAACGTCGCCGCGGCGAAACGGTGAAGTCGCGTTGCCGGCGCGTCGATCTTCGGCCAGTGCGCACCACGAGCCACGGCGAGGTCGATGGCATCGGGGAGCTCGTCGGAGAGGTCCCAGTAGGAGAGGCCGGAGTTCAGGCAGATCGTCGACTGCGGGGCCCGCGCCGCGAGCGCCGCGAACTCGGTGTACATGGCCGGGTCGCTGTCAGCGGGCTGCATGACCCCGCGCGAGATCGTCACCAACAGACCCTCATCGCGAAGGCGATAAAGCGCGTGGCGCGGGATGCCGGCGGCGACCGCGTCACGGACACGAAACGGCTGGTTGCCGAAGTGCTCCTTGATCGACCCAAGCCCGCGCATCCAACAAATACTAACCACATATGGCGTAGATGGTCAGCTTTTGTTCTTTGTTCTCAGCGGTTGTCGGAGCCACGCGGCGGTCCTGCCACGTCGTACAGCGCCTGCTCGTAGCGACCGCCCCAGTCGACCCGGGTGATGCGTCCCAGCTTCCACGCGGTCGGCTTGCCCCACCACTTCGCCCGGGGCGTGACCTCGGCGAGCATCAGCTTCTTGCCGCGGAAGCCGGTCGGGACGCCGATGGAGCAGACCTCCGGATCGCAGCGCTCGATGAAGATCGTGATCAGCGGGCTGACAGCGTGGACCGAGCGGATCAGGTCGCGACGCCGTCGCAGGTCGAGCGTCGCTGGCGGACGGGGCGGCGGCCACTCTCCGCGCAGTTTCAGCGCGCGTCGCACGAGAGACACGTTCGGGGCCGGCCGTACCCGGGTGATGTCGGCGAGTCGAATCGCGACGAAGCCATCGACGGTGATGTCACCGTCGAGATGGGCGAGCACGACCCGCGGCCCGCCGACCTGCACGACGTAGCCCTCCAGCGGATGCGGGTCGATCCGGCGTTCGACGCGCACCAGCGACCGATCCTCGCGCGCGGCTTGAAGCTTCTTGACCAGCTTTGGTCGGGATGACGGGCGACGAGACACCCGGGCGATTGTGACGGGCGCTCGCCGTCCCCCGAGGGCCACGAAGGCGCTGTACCCCCGATATCGAGCCTCGAGTGGTACTCCCTCGCGGTACTCCCTCCGCCTTTTCACGAGCGAGACCGCCTCGCGGCGACCTCAAAAGGTGCTTATATGCAGGGACTTCTCGTGATGGGCGCGGCGGGTTTCGAACCTGCGACCTCTCGCGTGTGAAGCGAGCGCTCTCCCACTGAGCTACGCGCCCTCAGGGACGTCGATCCTAGCGTGCCGCGAACGATCACGGCCGGTGCTCTGCACGGGCGCGTACACGCGGTGCGCGCCGAGCGCGCGCTGCTACTGTCACCGCGGGAGTGCGCTGGCCGACGCAGCGCATCCGCGTGCCCTCCGACAACGCCAACCCTCCTCCCCCCGTTCCAGAGGCAACCGTGGCGTCCGTCATCGACGAGGGGTCCTCGGACGAGCAGCTGCGCCTCGCCCGCGACTACTTCGAGCGTGCCTTCGAGGACGCCCCCATCGGGATGGCTCTCGTCGCGACCGACGGCCACTTCCTCCTCGTCAACCGCGCGCTGTGCGACATCACGGCCCGCGACGAGAGCGTCCTCCTCACGCTCGACTTCCAGACGATCACCCACCCGGACGATCTCGACGCCGACGAGGCCCTGCTCGAGGAACTCACGGCCGGGACCCGCGAGAACTACCGGCTCGACAAGCGCTACGTGCGCCCGGACGGCAGCGAGGTCCCCGTCTCCCTGCACGCGAGCGTCGTCCGTCTGCCCAACGGCGCGCCCGCGTACTTCATCGCCCAGGTCATCGACATCTCCCATCGCCGTCACCTCGAGGACGCGTTGCGCACGGCGGAGGTGCGCTGGCGGGCGGCGTTCGAGCACGGGCCCGTGGGCATGGCGATGGTGCAGCTCGCGGCGCCCGACGGTGGGCGGATCGTCTCGGCCAACCGTGCGCTCGCGATGCTCCTCGGCCGTTCGCGCGAGGAGATCGAGGGCCGGCCGCTCAGCGATCTCACGCTGTCGGACGAAGACGCCGACG
>JBFIDS010000158.1:0-7427 GCA_041603715.1 Paraconexibacter sp.
GCGGCGCGCGCGGCCTCCGTCGCCGGCGGCGGAGAGGCGGAGCCCGGGACTCCTCCCGCCTGCGGCTCGCCGCCCTGGGACGCCTCGCTGCGCGCGACGTGATCTTGAACCTCTTCCGTCTTGCGGAAGAGGGCCGCGAGTGGGCCCTCCCGCATCGACGCCCGCTTACCGCTTCCCATGGGTGAGGACCTCCTTCGCGAGATCGCGATAGGACTGGGCGGCTGTGCCGTCCGGTTCGTACTTGAGGACGGACATCCCCTTGACGGGCGCCTCGGCGAAGCGCACCGTCTTCTTGATGCGCGACGCGAAGACGCGGTCCCCGAAGTTCTCCTCGAGGATCTCGATCGCTTCCTTGGCGTGCACCGTGCGGGAGTCCATGAGCGTGGGCAGGATGCCCTCGATCTCGACGTCCGGGTTGAGGTTCTCCCGAATCATCGCGAGGGTGTTCTGGAGCTGGATCAGCCCACGCATGGACAGATACTCGCATTGCACGGGGACGATCACCTTGTCAGCGGCCGTGAGGGCGTTGATCGTGAGCAGCCCGAGGCTCGGCGGGGTGTCGATGCAGATGAAGTCGTAGTCCTCCTGGATCGGCCTGAACGCCTTCTCCAGAGCGCGTTCGCGCCCGATCATCGTGGACATCGCGATCTCGGCTCCCGCGAGGTCGATCGACGCGCACGCGACGTCGATCTCCCGCTTGCGGATCACCTCCCGGATCGGGAGGCCGTGGACGAGCACGTCGAACATCGACTGCTCGAGGCCGTCGGGGTCGATCCCCTGGGACATGGTGAGGTTGCCCTGCGGGTCCATGTCGACGCAGAGAACGCGATGCCCGCGCTCGGCGAAGGCGACCGCGAGGTTGAGGGTCGTCGTCGTCTTGGCGACGCCGCCCTTCTGGTTTGCGAAGACGATGACCTTGGGCTTCTGCTCCACGCTCGACACTCGTCGCTCCGGTGGGTCGGTCGGTCGGCCCCGGCGGGGCCGCTACGTCCGGGGAATTCGCGCTCCCGGGCCGTGTTCCTGCACGCGACCGCCACAACCTCGAGCGCGTAGGATCGCGGCGGTCATGGGAGGACTGCGCGACCAGCGGCTCGTCGTCGTCACCGGGAAGGGCGGCGTCGGCAAGACCACGGTCGCCGCGGCGCTCGCGCTCGCCTTCGCCGCCGCCGGGCGGCGAACGGTCCTCGCGGAGGTGAGCGGGCGGGACGACGCCTCCCGGATGCTCGGAGCCGGGAACGCCGGCGTGTTCCGCGAGCGGGTCGTCGCCGGGGGTCTCTCGCACGTCTCGATCGACCCCGAGCACGCCCTCGAGGAGTACCTCGTCGACCAGCTCCCCGTGAAGGCGCTCGCCGACGTCCTCGCCCAGAGCCGCGCGTTCACGTACCTCGCCGCGGCGACGCCCGGCCTCCGGGAGCTCCTCACCGTGGGGAAGGTGTGGGAGCTCGCGCAGGACCTCCGCCGCACGCCCGGGGCCCGCCCGTACGACGTCGTCGTGCTCGACGCGCCCGCGACGGGCCACGGGCTCGCGCTCCTGCGCGCACCCCGCACGTTCGCCGACGCGGCCCATGTCGGTCCGATCGCGCGCCAGGGCCGTACGATCGAGGAGATGATCACCGATCCCCGCCGAACCGCCGTCGTCGCCGTCGCGACGCCGGAGGAGCTCGCCGTGACCGAGGCGCTCGCGCTGCGCGCGGGCCTTCGCGAGGCGACCGGCCGCACACCGGCGCTCGCCGTGCTCAACGCGATGCGACCGGCGCGCATCACCGCTGCCGACGCCGACCGGATCGAGCGCGTGCTCGCGGGGGCCGTCCCGTCCCGGGAGTCCGCGCGTCCCGCCCTGCAGGCCGCCGCCCGGGCGCACCGCACCGTCCGGACCCAGCGCACGCAGTCGGCGCGTCTGAAGCGAGGGCTCGGTGACGAGGTCCCCGTCGTCGGCCTCCCCCACCTCCCGGGCGGGGCGTCCGACCCCGACGCGGTGCTGCGCCTCTCGCGTGAGCTCGCGCGTCGGGCCGACATCTCCGCCGCGGCCGGCGCCGGCACCGGGGCCGCCGCATGACCGGCTCGGTCTCCGACCGCCTCGAGGGGAAGCGGATCTGCATCGTCGCGGGGTCGGGTGGTGTGGGGAAGACGACGACGAGCGCCGCGATCGCGATGGGGCTCGCCGCCGAGGGCAAGCGCGTCGCTGTCGTCACGATCGACCCGGCCAAGAGGCTCGCGAGCGCACTGGGCCTCGAGCAGCTCGGCAACGAGCCACACCTCGTCGATCCGGCCGTGTTCGCCGCCGCCGGGCTGGAGATGCGCGGCGAGCTGTGGGCGATGATGCTCGACGCGAAGCGCACGTTCGACGATCTCATCGAGCGGCTCGCCCCCGACGCCGAGAGCCGCGACGAGATCCTCGGCAACCGGATCTACCAGGAGCTGTCGAGCGCGGTCGCGGGGTCGCAGGAGTTCACCGCCATCGCGAAGCTCTACGACCTCGATCGCGAGGGCGGATTCGACGTGCTCGTGCTCGACACCCCGCCCTCGCGCAACGCGCTCGACTTCCTCGACGCCCCCGACCGCCTCACGAGCTTCTTCGAGGGGCGCGCCCTCAAGCTGTTCCTCGCCCCGACCGGGATCGCCGCGAAGGTCGTCGGCCGCGGGACCGGGGTCGTGTTCAGCGTCCTCAAGCGCGTCACGGGCGTCGACCTCCTCCAGGACCTCTCCGTCTTCTTCCGGGCGCTCGGCGGGATCATCGACGGCTTCACCGAGCGTGCCCGTGGCGTCAAGGCGCTCCTCGCCGACCCCGGCACGACGTTCCTCATCGTCACCTCCCCGCAGCCCGAGCCCGTCGAGGAGGCGCTCTTCTTCCACGGCAAGCTCGCGGAGGCCGGGATGCCGTTCGGGGGGCTCGTCGTCAACCGCGTGACGCCGCGGGCGCAGGAGGCGCCGGTCGACGTCGCGGCCGTCGCCGCCGACCTCGACGACGCGCTCGGGGCCTCGCTCGCGAAGAAGGTCGCGAAGACCTACGCCGACGAGCAGGCGATCGCGGCGAGGGACGCGGCGTCGATCGTCCGGCTCGCGCGGGCCATCGGCACCCACGACGCGATCATCGTCCCGCTGCTGGACGGAGACGTCCACGACGTCGAGGGCCTCCTGGGCGTCCACCGGCACCTCTTCGCCGGCGACGAGGAACGCGCGCGGCTCCTCCGCGTCGCCGCGGGCGTCGAGCCCGCCGCCTAGCCTGCGCCCCCCGCCGGCGGGAGACTCGACGTTCACCTGACCGTCGGGGCGGGCATGATGTGAGCGCGATGAGCGCACCGCCCCCGGATCACGGCGTACCCCGGATCCCGGACGGGCTCCAGCTGCTCACCGCGTGGACGTGGCGGCTGCTCCTGCTCACCGTCGCCGCGGTCGCCCTCGGCTGGGTCTTCCTCCGCCTCGCGATCATCACCATGCCGCTGTTCGTGTGCCTGCTCGTCACGTCGGCGGTGTGGCCCGGTGTGGCCGCCCTGCGCCGGTGGGGCCTGCCCCCCGCCCTCGCGGCGTTCGTCACCCTCGCGCTGCTCGCAGGCGTCGTCGCCGTCGCCGCGGCGTTGATCGGCCCGTCGGTCGTCGACCAGGCGGGGGATCTCGAGAGCAGCGTGCGGGCGGGCGCGAACGACCTCCCGGACGCCCTCGGGGGGCTCGGGATCTCCGAGCAGGACGTCGAGAACGCGGTCGACGGAGCGTCGGACTCGCTGCGCGACAACGCGAGCGCGATCGGCCTCGGGCTGTTCGACGCGGCCATCGTCGCCGCGAACATCGCCGCCGGCTTCCTCCTCGGGGTCGTCGTCCTCTTCTTCTTCCTCAAGGACGGGCCGGACCTCTGGGCCGCGGTCGTCCGGCTGGTCCCGGCGGAGACCCGCGAGCTCGTCGACCGCGGGGGGCACGGGGCGTTCGACTCGATGTCGCGCTACGTGCGCGGGCAGGCGGTCGTCGCGCTCGTCGACGCCGTCGGCGTCGGTCTGGCCATGGTCATCGTCGGGGTGCCGCTCGCCCTCCCCGTGGCCGTCCTCACGTTCTTCCTCGCGTTCATCCCCTTCGTCGGGGCCATCGTCTCCGGCCTCATCGCGACACTCGTCGCCCTCGCGACGGGAGGCGTCACCGACGCCCTCATCATCCTCGCCGCGGTCACCGCCGTGCAGCAGCTCGAGGGTGACGTCCTCTACCCCCTCATCGTGGGCAAGGCCGTCGCGCTGCATCCCGTCGTCGTCCTCGTGGGCCTCGGTGTCGGCGCATCCCTCGCGGGACTCGTCGGGGCGATCGTGGCGGTGCCGTTCGCCGCCGCGTTCACGGGCGCGGCCGCCGCCCGGCGGGAGTGGCTGCAGGAACGCGGCTCTCGCACCCCGCCCCCGGACGACCCAGCCCGGCCGGGTGTCCCGGCGACGACGGGGTGAGACGCGGGCGGGACCGGCCGGCCTCGCCGCAGGCGGTGGCGGCTACGGCACCCGCACCGCGTAGCGCCGCACGAGCGGCTTGCGATCGCTGAACACGGCGACCTCGACGTCGTAGAGGCCCCGCTTGGCGCTCCGCGACGGCGTCCAGCGGGCAGCCACCGGGCGCCCGGTGCAACCGTGGCTGATCGTCTTCACGACCCTCTTGCCCCGCCGCACGCGCACGCGCACGACGGCGGGCTGGGCCGGGCGGATCCGCGCGACGGTCGTCGTCCTCCCGCGCGGGGCGCGGCGCTCGCCGCGCGCGACGCCTCGGGTGATGGCCCCCGCGCGGCTCGGGACCGTGACGACCTTCGTCGTGCGCTCCCACCCGCTCGTCACCGACACGCGCGTCGTGCCGGGACAGCGGGCCACGAAGCGCCCGTGGGCGGTCTGGGTCGCGGGGTCCCGCCGCGGGTCGTCCTGGGAGGCGGCCACCGGGGCGAGGACGCGCGCGTTGTCGGTCGTCCAGATCCGCGCCGGGGCCGGGAGGGCGTCCTTGCCGGTCCGCGTCGGGACGTCCTGCTGCTGGGCGACCGCCGCGGCGCCCGCTCCGCTCAGCACGAGGAGGCCGGCGGTCGCACCGAGGGCGACACGCGGCCGCCGTTCGAGGACCCGGAACCGCGTGACGCCGAGGAGGAGGACGAGGACGAGCAGCGGGGGCCCGCCGTAGATGACGACGTCGCCGAGCGCTCCGGCGAACATCCCGCGCTCCGGCGGCGGCACGGGGTCCGGGTCGGCGAGCTCGAGGCGCTCGACCTTCGCCGGGTCGTTGAAGACGGGCTGGCGGCCGAACGCGCGGAACGTCGCGACGTCCGCCCGGTCGACCCGGTCGGGCCCCTCGACGGTGATCCCGTTCTCGACGAAGATCGGGACCGCGTCCGTCTCGATCCGCGAGCCGTCGACGCGCATGACGCGGTAGCCGTGCCAGTAGCCGTGGTCGATCCCGACCGGGCCCTGGATGTAGAGCTCGCCGCCCGCGCCGCCGTCGATGTAGTACGGCACCCCCCCGCGGCCCTTGTAGAGGAACTGGCCCTTGATGTGGCCGACGAAGACCCCGTCGACGCCGGTCTCCGCCGCGATCCGCTCGAACGCGTCGTTGTCGGGCGAGACGCCCTTGCCCATGACGTGGTTGAACGTCTCCGGGTTCGCGTAGGAGAGGTCGCGGGGGTCGCGGGTCGGCATGTGCATGACGACGAACACGACCTTCCCGGCGGACTTCGCCTCCCGCGCGCGCGAGCGCAGGAACTCGAGCTGGGTCGTGTTCGACCCGTCCGCGCGCGCGACGAACGGGTCGCAGCTCGACAGGCCCCAGCACGAGTTGTCGAGGAAGATCCAGCGCGTGCCGGCGACGTCGGCGAAGTACGTCGCCGCCGCCCCGGCCGGGTCGTCGGCGGGCCGGGACTGCGGCGCGAACCCGGGGGCCCGGTAGGGCTCGGCGTCGCCCATCGGGTACGGGCGGTCCTTGAAGACCTCCTTGTACTCGTCGAACGAGTCGGGCGTCGTCGCGTAGAACCGGCCGACGACGCCGCCCGGAGCGCCGGGCGGTGCCTTGCGATCGTGGTTGCCGGCCGCGGCGAGGTACGGCACGCCCGCCTTGTCGAAGGCGTGCATGACCTCCTTCCACCCCTCGAGCTGCTCCGCCTCGCCGTCTTCGCCCTTGTCACCGCTCATGGTGACGAGCGCGGGCTCGTAGCGCGCGGAGTCCTCGACGACCTTCGGGAGCAGCGTCTTCCCGTCGGCGTCGTTGAAGTGCTCCTCGCCGAAGTGGACGAAGAGGTCCCCGGGGCCGTCGGCGGGCGGCCACGGCGTCGGCGCCCGCTCGGCGGCGGCGGGCGAGGCGAGCGCCCCGGCGGTGAGCGCCAGGGCCAGCGGCAGCAGGGCGCGAGGACGACGTGAGGATCGCATCTGCGCGGGATCGTAGTGCCGCGTGCTCGATCGCGGCGAAGTTGGTGCGAAGAGCGCCGCCGGCGCTCAGGCGTGCGTCGGCGCGTCCTCCTCGAGCAGCCTGTCCGCGAGCGCGCGGACGTCGGGGTCGAGGTGGCCGCAGAGCAGGTCGCGCAGGATCGCGCGGAGGTGCCCGGCGAGCGTGGCGACCATGGGCTCGATCGTCTCGACGTCGGGAGCGACGCCGGCGATCGCGGCCCGCTCGAGCGCGATCGTCTCGGCGACCCGGGCGCGCAGGGCCTCGCGCTGGCTGCTCTCTGCGCACAGCGCGGCGATCCGGCCGGCGAGGAGGTCGCCTCGGTCCCCGTCCGGTTCGAGGAGGCCCCGCAGGGCGAGCAGGTGGTCGGTGAGCGCCTGGTGGACGTCCGCCTGCGCGCAGGCGAGCTCGAAGCGGGCGAGCGCCCATGCGAGCGGCCCGCTGCGCGGCGTGCGGCGCGCGACGAGGCTGCAGAACGCCCGGAGCTCATCCTCGTGCTCGGGCGCGACGACGCACGGCTCGAGGTCGGCCGGGACGGGCGGCCGGGGCGGCAGGCCCGACGGGACGCCGCGCCAGGCTCCGTCACCGGCCCGCACCCAGGCGGCGGGCGACGCGGCGATCGGCACCTCGGTGTAGAGACGCAGGGCGCTCAGCGCGCGCCGGAGACGGGCGCGCGCCTCCGACAGCGGGGACGGGTCCCCGGGCGCCGTCTCCCACTCGAGGACGGCCACCGTGTGCGGGTGGTCCCCGCCGCGAGGCCAGGCGGCCTCCGACGGGATCTCCTCGAGCAGGTCCCCGCGGACGAGCGAGAGGCCGTCGCCCATGACGATCTCCCCTCCCAGCAGCCGGATCCCGAGGACCGGGACGACGACCTCGACGAGCTCGCGGTCCTCGCGCGTGCGCTGGAGGATCTCGCCGATCGCGCGGTCGAGCCGCGCGGTCTCGAGCTCGAAGTCGGTCGAGTCGGCGAAGACACGGGTGAGGAACAGGCGCAGCGCGACCTCAGCGCGCGCGCGTCCGCCGGCCGGGGGCCGCTCGTCGTCGTCGCC
>JBFIDS010000159.1:0-7385 GCA_041603715.1 Paraconexibacter sp.
AGTCGTTGAAGGAGTCGAGCACGAGGTCGCGGGCCTCGTCCCAGCCGACCTCCTCCTCGTCGGCGGTGACCGCGGCGGCGCGGTCGTAGTCGGCGATCCGGTCGAGGCCGAGGAGGCGCGCCTTGAGGCGGTACCAGCGGCGCGGGATCTCGTAGGCACCCTTCACGGACTCGACGAGCGCCTGGACGGACTCGTCGCTCGCCTCGTTGGCGAGGTTCCGCGCGCTGATCCACGACGGGTAGGAGCGCAGGCGGTCGTCGACCGCCTTGTCGTGGAGGAGGGTGTTGAAGAGGTACCCGCGCGTCCGCAGGCCCGGGCGCAGCGCCTCGGTGACGGCTCCGGCGGCGGCGCGCCGCACGTCGCGGTCGGCGGCCTGCAGGCGGCTGAGCGCCACGTCGAGCGCGACCGGCCCGTCGACGTCGGGGAGGTCGACCTCGACGGCGCTCGTCAGCTCGCTGAAGAGGCGTACCCAGGCGTCCCGCCCCGAGACCGCCTTCTCGGCGAGGAGCTTCTCCTCGGGCTCGGAGAGGAGGTGCGGCCGGTGGCGGCGCGCGGTGCGCAGATGGTGGCGACAGAGGTCGAGCCCGTCGGCCTCCAGCAGCTCGTCGGCGCGCGCGTCGTCGAGCGCCGCCCACTCGAGGTCGAAGAAGAGCAGCGTCGTCTCGATCGTCGTCGCGCGCTCCTGGAAGCGCTGCATGAGCGCGCCGTTCTCCGCCGCCTGCGTGTCGGCGCTGAAGCGCAGTGACGCATAGGAGCCGGCGCGTGCGACGAGGTCGTGGATCGCGGCGAGCTCGGTCATCGCCGCAGCGAGGCCCGGTCCGTCGATGTCGGCGATCGCTCCCGCGTACGCCTCGGAGAAGGCGGTCGCTCTCCGCGACGCCGTGTCGAGAAGGGCGTCGACGCCGGCGGGGCCGCTGCCGTCGACGAGGTGCTCGAGGTCCCAGGCGACGGTGTCGAGATCGGTCGTGCTCATCTCCCCAATCTACGGGACCGGGAGGGCGGGCCGATCACACGCCCGGACGCGTCCTCGCCCGACGCCAGGGGTCCCGGAACGCCGGAAGGGCGAGCCTTTCGGCCCGCCCTTCGGCTGGTTCCTCGTTTGAGGTCCGGCCCGGCTAGGAAGCCGGGAACTTGTCCGGGAACTGCTTGGCGATGCCACCCGCGAGGGTGTTCGCGAGCATCGGCATGTGGCCAGCGGCCTCACGGAGGAGGTCGAACGCCTCGGCGTCGCCGGCGACGACCGCGTCGATCGCGGCGAACGTGCCGTCGACGTGCGGGATGAGAGCCTCGGCGACCGCATCGGCCGGGAGGTTCGGGTTCGCACCCTCGAGGAAGGCACCGAAGTCCGTCCGGTAGCCGTTCAGGCCCTCACGAGCCGTCTCGGCCTTCGCCTCGTCGTCCGTCGCCTTGGCGGCGGCGTAGTCCACGAAGAAGCCGATGTGCTTGCGCCACAGCGGCAGGAAGGCCTCTCCGGCCTCCTCGCCGTAGACCGACGCGATCGACTCGCTGAGGGCGACCGAGTTCGTGTCGAGGGCGCCGGCGGCAGCCTCGAACGGCTTCGAGTCGAGACCCTCGGACACGCCCGTCACGACGGCGATGCCGGCGAGGTACTCGTGACCGATGAGCTGGTCGGTGAGCAGCGCGCGCAGCTCGGCCGCACCGGCGTCAGCCGAGCCCGAGAACTTGTCCGGGAACTGCTGGACGATGCCACCCGCGAGGACCTTCGCCGTGCCGGGCATGTGGCCCGCGGCCTCGACGATGCGCTCGTACACCTTGTCGGAGCCGGTCGCCGCGGCGCGAACGACCGCGAACACGGACTCGACGTGGGGGATGAGCTCCTCGGCGACCGCTTCGGCCGGGAGGTTCGGGTTCGCACCCTCGATGAAGGCACCGAAGTCGGTCCGGTAGCCGTTGAGGGCGTCCTGCGCCTCCTTGGCGGCGGCGTCGTCCTTCTCAGCCTTCGCCTTGGCGTAGTCGACGAAGAAGCCGATGTGCTTGCGCCACAGGGGCAGGAAGGCCTCGCCGGCCTCGGGGCCGTAGACGGAGCCGATCGCCTCGGAGAGCGCGACGGAGTTCTGGTCGAGGGTGTCGGCCGCCGCCGTGAACTGCGGCGAGTCGAGACCGTTGCCGAGTCCCTGGCTGATCGCGATGGACGCGAGGTAGACGTGCTCGGAGAGCCCGGCCGTCAGGGTCGAGCGGAGCTCGGCGGCTCCGGAGTCGGTGCCGAGGTCGGCGCCGGCGGCAGCATCATCGCTGCCGGTGTCGGTCTGCGCCGCAGGGGCGGCGTCGTCGGAATCATCGTCGCCACAGCCGGCAACGACGAGCCCGGTTGCGACGAACAGCGTCGCAAAGAGCATCAGGAACAGCTTGCGCATATCGCGTGCGTCCTCCAGTAGATGGGTTGGGTGTCTTCTCCCGTGGAGGGCCAGTGGCCCTCGCTAATGAAGAATTCGCGAGGAGGGCTCCGGCGGATCACTCCTCGCAGGAAACCTTTGTCGCGTTCGCGCTCGGCCGGGGTGGAGAGGTGACCCGGCGCGCTACACTCGACGGGTAGGACACTCCCTCGGGGACGACAGGCTTCGACGTGGTCGGCCTCGTGAGGGTGGTTGCGAGCCGAGGTTCCGGGTGGCCTCGTAAAACCCCGGAAAAACCAATACGTGCGGACTCTCACGAGTACGCCCTCGCCGCTTAGTCAATAGCTAAGCCGTGAGGTTTCGGTCCCTGCCAGCCGGCCGCGGGGTTCACCGGAATCAGACGCCGGCTCACCCGGGGAGGTCTGCTCCCGCCGAACCGGGGACATCTTCAGGGAGCTGGTCCCGGGTGACCCCGCCGGCGAGGCGACCCCGGGACGAGATCAGAGCGCCGGATACGCTCGTAGACGCCACTGTCACGCGATCGCGGACGTGGGTTCGATTCCCACCGTCTCCACCTCAGACCCAGCTCTCCTTCGCGCCGCTCCGGGCGCGGGGGAGTGATGCGGGCGGCCGCGCGGCCGCAGGACGACCGGTCTCCGTCGACGGGCCCGTGACGACGGTTCCTCAAACCGGCTGCGGAGCTTCGGCGACTCTCGTCGGCCGCAGAGCTCCCGCCATCGCGTGGTAGCCGCCGTCGACGTGGAGGATCTCGCCCGTGATCGCTCGCGCGAGATCCGAGAGGAGAAAGCAGACCGCGTCGGCGACCGGTCCGCAGTCCCGCGTCTCCCAGGGCATCGGGGCCTGCGTCTCCCAGGCGTCGAGCAGCCGGTCGAACGACGGGATCCCGCTCGCGGCCCGGGTGTGCAGCGGGCCGGCGGCGACGAGGTTCGCCCGGATCAGCTGCGGGCCGAGGTCACGGGCGAGGTAGCGGTTGACCGACTGGAGTGCCGCCTTGCAGACGCCCATCCAGTTGTAGACGGGCCACGCGCCGCCTCCGTCGAAGTCGAGGCCGACGAGGGCACCGCCGCCGGGCGGAGCGGGGTCGGCGAGGACCCGGCCGAGGGATGCGTAGGAATAGGTGCTCGAGCGGAACGCGAGCTCGACGCCATCGGCGCTGGCGGCGAGGAAGTCGCCGGCGAGCGTCTCACGAGGTGCGAAGGCGATCGCGTGCAGTGCTCCGTCGAGGCCCCCCCGGGTCGCGCGGAGGTGCTCCGTGAGGCGGGCGAGGTCATCCGCGTCCGTCGCATCGAGCCCCACGACCTCGGCGCGCCGCGGCAGCGTCGCGGCGGCCGTCTGCGCGAGCGGTCGGTCCCGGGGGAACGCGCTGAGCACGACGTCGGCACCCATGAGCTGGGCGCGCTCGGCGACGGCGAACGCGATGGAGTCGGTGGTGACGAGCCCGGTGATGAGCAGGCGCTTGTCGGCGAGCATGGATCTCCTTGGGGAACCGGCGAACATGCGCTGAACAATACGCGATTAAAAAATCGTATGTTGGATCACGCGAAAGCTCAGTCGCGTTACGAAATCGCCGAATGCGACTTCGGTAGCCTTGCGCCATGGCGGACTGGACGTTCCTCACCAACCACGCCCACGTCCTCCTCTGCGTCGCCCGCGACCCGGAGGTGCGCCTGCGCGACGTCGCCGAGGACGTCGGCATCACCGAACGCGCTGCGCAGCGGATCGTCTCCGACCTCGAGGAGGCCGGATACCTCGAGCGGAGGCGCGAGGGGCGGCGGAACCGCTATCGGCTCAACCCGCAGATGCCGCTGCGTCACCCGCTCGAGCACGACCACGCCATCGGCGAGATCCTGCAGGTCCTCACCGCCGACGCGTCGAACGTCGCCTGACGGCCACCCCTGGGCCTCGGGCGTCCCTTGCGACGTCCGCAGGCGGGGTCGGTGACGTCGAGCGCGGCCGAGCCCCGTACCGGTCCGCGGTGGCCCTGCGGCCCCCACGGATGGTCGGAGGACGGGGAGCCCTTACGGTCGGGTCGAGGCGCACGGAACGTGCGCGACCACCGACCGGGAGAGTTCGCCATGCCGGCGACGACGACGGATGTCGAGTCCACCGAGCTGCTGCGCTCGTTCGTGCGCTGTGCGGTGCTCGCACCGTCCTCGCACAACACGCAGCCGTGGATGTTCCGGATCGATCCGCCGCGGCTCGCGCTGTACGCGGACCGGACGCGCGCGCTCCCGGTCAACGACCCCCGTGACCGCGAGCTGACGATCAGCTGCGGTGCCGCGTGGTTCGGCGTGCGCGTCGGCGCGCAGGCCGCGGGCGTCGGGCTCGACGTCACGCTGCTGCCGGAGGGCGACGCATCCGACGTGCTCGCCGTTGCGACGCCGGCCGGCACCGTCGAGGGCTCGGGACTCCCGTCCGCCGACGCCGTGCACCGGCGACGGACCCATCGCAAGGCCTTCACCGGCGACGAGGTGCCGGACAGCGCCGTCGACGCCATGCGCGCGGCGGTGGCGGCCGAGGGAGCGCATCTCGAGCTCCTCGGAGCGTCCGAGAGGACGGCGGTCGCGGCGCTGATCGCCGACGGCGATCGCCGTCAGTTCGCCGATCCGCGATGGCGGCGCGAGCTCGCCTCGTGGATGCACCCGCGGCGCAAGCGTGACGGCCTCGCGGTCCACGAGCTCGCCGCACCGGCCGCGCGGTTCGTCCTCGGGCACTTCGACGTCGGGCGGGGCACGGCGGACAGGGACGCCGAACTCGCCACGCGCGCCCCCCTCCTCGCCGTCCTCGCGACGGCCGACGATACGCCCGCCGACTGGCTGCGCGCCGGTCAGGCGCTCCACCGCGCGCTCCTCGTCGGCTGCGAGGCGGGTCTCCAGGCCGGCTACCTCAGCCAGCCGCAGCAGGTGGACGAGCTGCGCCCGCGTGTGAGCGAGCTCCTGGCCGATGGCGGCGTCCCGCAGCTCGTGCTGCGGATCGGCTACCCCACGGAGGAGCTCGACCCGGCTCCGCGACGCGAGCCCGACGACGTCATCGAGCGGCTGACCTGACCGCCCGCGGCGCATCGCCGACAGCATCCGCCGTGAGCAGCGGCGAGAGACCTGTTCTCGTCGTGGCGGCTCAGAAGTCGAAGAGCTCCTCGAGCATCGACTTGCGCTTGCGCTTCTTGTGCGAGCCCTTCTTGCCGTACGCCTTCAGGCCCTGCTTCGCGAGCCGGGCGAGCTCCTCGAGGTCGGGCTCGTCGCGACGCCGGCTGTCCCGCCGGTCGTCGTCGCGGCCGCCGCCGCTCACCTCGCGGTAGAAGTCCTCGTCGGGGTCGCCCACGAGCCCCTGGCGCTCGCGGGTGAGGAGGCGGTCGAGCTCACCGCGGTCGAGCCAGACGCCGCGGCACTCCGGGCACGCGTCGATGAGGACGTCGTTGCGCTCGACCTCGACGAGGCGGCTGCCATCGGCGGGGCAGCGCATCGGCTCGCCGCGCGGGGGACGGTGGGGAGGCAGATCCATGGTGTGAACGGTACGAGACCGCGGACGGGTCGGACGAGCCGGGGTACGATCGGGGCATGCCCGACCGCCTCCACTTCACCGACTCCGACGAGGCGAACGTCCTCGTCGCACGCGACCCGATGGCCCTGCTCGTCGGGTACGTGCTCGACCAGCAGGTGACCGTGCAGAAGGCGTTCATGGGGCCGCTCGTCATCCGCGAGCGGCTCGGCGCGCTCGACGCGGCGACGCTCGCCGACGCCGACCTCGACACCGTGTTCCGGGAGAAGCCCGCCGTGCATCGCTACCCGGGCGCGATGGCGACGCGCGTCCACGACATGGCCGTCCACGTCCGCGACGAGTACGGCGGGGACGCGGCGCGCATCTGGACGGAGGCGACCGACGGCGATGACCTGCGCGCCCGCCTCGCGGCCATCCCCGGGATCGGCGACATGAAGGTCAAGTCGCTCGGATCGGTGCTCGCCAAGCGCTTCGGCGTCGAGGCGGCCCAGGATCTCGTGCCCTGGCACCCGACCCTCGGCGACGTCGACTCCCGCGAGGCGCTCACCGAGTACCAGGACCTCAAGCGGACCCACAAGAAGGAGTGGACGCGCGCGGCACCGCCGAAGGCGACCGCCGGGCGCTGAGCGCTCCGGCCCTCGGCGCGGGTGCACCCGAGCATGGGGCCGACGAGCGGATCGGGGCCACAGGACGTCCAGATCCCGCCGCAGCCGCCCCACGCCTCGGAGGATCACCCTGAATGGTTGCGAGGTTGCCCACGAATGGCGATGCGCACCGCGCCGGCCCCACCTAGCGTCGTATGGGACAGGGACCGAGGTCCCTCCATCCCGATGGCCGGCCCGCCGGCGAGGAACGAGGATTGCCGTGCCGACCGACCATCTCGAGACCGACTACCTGATCCTCGGGGCGGGCGCCATGAGCATGGGGTTCGCCGACGTCGTCCTCGCCGAGGACCCGGCGGCGCAGATCGTCATGGTGGACCGGCACGCCAACCCCGGCGGGCACTGGAACGACGCCTATCCGTTCGTCCGGCTGCACCAGCCCGCGGCGTTCTACGGCCTCAACTCCACGGACCTCGGTCGCGGCGGGGAGGACCTCAGCGCCGGGGCGGACCTCGTCGCCTACTACCGGGATGCGATGGACCGCTTCGTCCGCACGGGGCGCGTGCGGTTCCTGCCCATGAGCGAGTACGCCGAGGACGGGCGGATCGTCTCCACCGTCGACGCCGATCGCGTGACGACCGTGACCGCCCGCCGCCGGATCGTCGACGGGACCTACAACCAGGTGAAGGTGCCGTCGGTGTGCCCGCCGCGCTACGACGTCCACCCCGATGTCACGATCGTCCCGCCCAACGGCCTCGCCCTGGTTCGGCGCCCGTGGGAGCGCTACGTCATCGTCGGCGCCGGGAAGACCGGCATCGACTCGATCCTCTTCCTGCTCGACAACGGCGTCGCGCCGGACCGAATCCAGTGGATCATGCCCAACGACGCGTGGCTGCTCGATCGCGCGGCG
>JBFIDS010000160.1:0-7361 GCA_041603715.1 Paraconexibacter sp.
CAGCCGCTCGTGCTCGTCGGTGTACTCGGTCTCGCGCCCGAGGCGGTCCACGGCGAGCAGGCCGCCGACCGGCTGGCCCTTGTAGATGAGCGGGACGGCGAGGGCGGTCGCGGCGAAGGGCCGGCCGAGCGCGTTCTCCCACCCCCGGCGGAGGTCGACCGCGCTGATCCGCTGGGTCGTGCGCGACGCGAGCGCGTCGGCGAGCGGGCTGCGGTTCATCGCGCAGTGCGAGCCGAGCATCGAGGGGTCGACGTCGCCGGCGCCCGCGGCGAGCACGAGGTCGTCGCCGGAGGCGAGCGCGATGATCACCGCCCGGGCGTCGACGAGCGCGCGGGCGCGCTTCGCGAGCAGCTCGAGCACCCGGTCGAGGTCGGTCTCGCCGCCGAGGGCGCGCGCGATGTCCGTCGTCACCTCGAGCGCCTGGTTGGCCCGCTCGAGCTCACGGCGGCGACGCTCGCTCTGCTCGAACGCGCGGGCGTTGGCGACGGCGATCGCCGCCCAGTCGGAGAGCAGCGTCGCGGCGTGCTCGTCGTCGTCGGTGAACCCGCCGGCCTTGTCGGTGAGGTAGAGGTTGCCCCACGGCTCGCCGCGGATGACGATCGGCACGCCGAGGAACTCCTCCATCGGCGGGTGGCCGGGCGGGAAGCCGTAGGACTGCGGATGGCGACCGACCGAGTCGAGCCGCAGCGGGCGGGGGTCGGCGATGAGGAGCCCGAGGACGCCACGGCCCCGCGGGAGGTGGCCGATCGTCTTCGCGTCCTCCTCGTCGATGCCGCGGGTGAGGAAGCGCTCGAGGGAACCGCGCTCCTCGCCCAGGACGCCGATCGCGGCATAGGACGCGCCGGTCGCGGAGATCGCAGCGGACAGCAGACGGTCCAGGACGGTGTCGAGCCCGAGCTCGGTGACGAGCGCGCGCGCCGCGTCGAGCAGCGCGGCGTCGCGCGATGCGGGTGTCAGGCTCTCGGCCACCCTCGATATCGTAGTCCGACGGTGGGGGCCCGCCGCAAGGGGTCGCCGTCAGGCGGTGACGAGCGGGCGTCGCCCGACGATGGATGTCCCCTGACGCGCGCGTGCGTGGACGGCGACGCGGCCGCCGCGGCCGGGGACGTGCGCGACGCCCCTGAACGCCCACGGCTCGTCGGGGGCGGACGGGTCCGGCACGATGCTCACCCGCTCGAGGACCGTGCGCAGGACGACGTCCATCTCCATGTGGGCGAACGCGGCGCCGATGCAGCGCCGGATCCCGCCTCCGAACGGGATCCACGAGTAGGTCTCGGGCTTCGCGTCGAGGAAGCGGTCCGGCCGGAAGCGGTCCGGCTCGGGGAACAGGCCGGGGTCGAAGTGCGTGAGGCCCGCGGAGAGTCCGATCCGCGTGCCGACGGGCAGCAGGTGCCCGTCGAGCGCGTAGGGCCGGCGGACGAAGCGTCCGGAGAAGGCGATGACGGGCCGCACGCGCTGGGCCTCGCGGATCGTCGCGTCGCGCAGGGCGCGGCCGCCGGCGTCGACCTCGTCGACGAGCCGCTGCGTGATCTCGGGGTGGCGGCGGAGCCGCTCGACGATCCACGCGAGCGTGCCCGCGGTCGTCTCGTGGCCGGCGGCGAGCAGGGTGACGAGCTGATCGCGGATCTCTGCATCGGCCATGGGCGTGCCGTCGCTGTGGCGGGCCTGGACGAGGAGGGCGAGCACGTCGCTGCGCTCCTCGAGTGCCTCGTCGCGCCGCGCGTTCGCGATGAGCCGGTCGAGCGCGCCGTCCACCGCGGCACGGCGCGCGAGGAAGCGGCCCCAGGGGCTGTGCGGCCCGAGGTCGTGGTGCAGTCCGCTGAGGGCCGCCATCCGCGAGCCGGACTCCACGTAGGGCGGGATGATCCGCTCGAGCTCGTCGATCTCCGCGCCGCGCGCACCGAACACCGCCTGGAGGATCGCCCGGAGCGTGATGCGCATGAAAGGCTCGGCGGTCGGGAACTCGACGCCGCCGGGCCAGCGGGCGACCTCCTCGGCGGCGATGTCGGCGATGAGCTGCTCGTAGGCGTGCATCCGCTGCCCGTGGAACGGCGGGAGGAGGAGCTTTCGCTGCTCGAGGTGGCGGTCCTCGTCGATCGCGAGGAGGGAGTGCTCCCCGAGGACGGTGCCGAGCGGGCTGCCCGTCCCCGCGTGGAGGACGGTCGGGTCGGCGGTGAAGACCTGCTTGACGAGAGCGGGGTCGGCGACGACGACGAACGTCCCGAGCCCGAGGACGCGGACGGTGAACACGTCGCCGTAGCGGCGGCGCGCGCGCTCGAGCTTCGGGCGCTGGCGGGTGAGCATCGCGAGCGTCTGGAACGGACGCGGCGAGCGGGGACCGGGGGGCACGCTCGTCGTCTGGGGCGCGGACATGCCGTGATGGTACTGATCAGTACCAGAGCTGTCGAGCGACGCACCCCGGCGTCCTCTGAGAGCCTTGTCGCGATGGCACCGACCTCGGCATCCGGCGCAGCGGCCCCCGAGCCCGCCCCGGCCGCCACGGCGGGGAGCAACCACCGCGCCCGCCTGCTCGAGGGGATGGCGGCGGCCGTGCGCGAGAAGGGCTTTCGCCGCACCACGATCGCGGACGTCGTCGCGCACGCCGGCGTGTCCCGCCGGACGTTCTACGAGCACTTCTCCGACCCCGTGGACTGCTATCTCGCGCTCATCGACGCGACCGGCACCGCGATGCTCACGGGCGTCGCGGAGGCGATGGCCGCGGACGGCCCGCTCGGCGAGCGCATCGACCGGGCCGTCGGCGTCTACCTCGACCTGTTCGCCGCTGATCCCGACCTCAGCCGCAGCTACTGGACCGAGCTGCACCTCACCGGAGATCGCGGCCTCGAGCTCACGCGCCGCAAGAGCGAGGAGACCGGCCGGCTGCTCAGCGAGCTCGCCTCGGCCGCCCGCGCGTCCGACCCCTCGCTGCTGCCGCTCTCCGTCGACGGGGCGATCCTCCTCGCCGCCGGGATCCGGGAGCTCGCGCTGCTCGCGCACGACGCGGGCCGCCCGCTCGACACGGCGAGGGCGACGAGCGTGGAGATGATCCGGCGCGCCGTGGGTCTTGCCACGGGCTGAGGTTTCTCCCACCAGCGGGGCTCCCGCACCCTGGTACGTTCGACACGGTGTCCATTGGGGAGCGGCCGGGGGCTGCTCCGAGGAGAGGAAGAACATGTACGACTACGTCATCGTCGGCGCAGGATCCGCCGGCTGCGTCCTCGCGAACCGCCTGACCGAGGATCCGTCGGTCACCGTCTGCCTGCTCGAGGCGGGTGGCGACGACTCGGATCTCGAGGTCCACATCCCCGCGGCGTTCGGCGCGCTGTTCAAGGGGCGTCGCGACTGGGACATGTCGACCGATCCCGAGCCGGGCCTCAACGGGCGCCGCTGCTACCTGCCGCGCGCGAAGATGCTCGGCGGCTGCAGCTCGATGAACGCCATGGTCTACATCCGCGGCAACCGTGCCGACTACGACGAGTGGGCCGCGATGGGGGCCGAGGGCTGGGGCTACGAGGACGTCCTGCCGTACTTCAGGAAGTCCGAGGACAACGAGCGCGGCGAGGATCTCTACCACGGCACCGGCGGTCCGCTCCCGGTCCGCGAGAGCCGCTCGATGAACCCGATCGCGACGGCGTTCGTCGAGGCCGCCAAGCAGGCTGGCCACGAGGAGAACCCGGACTTCAACGGCGCCCGACAGGAGGGCGTCGGCCGCTACCAGACGACGCAGCTCGACGGGATGCGCGCGAGCACCGCGGCGACGTTCCTGCACCCGGTCGAGGACCGCGAGAACCTCACGATCATCACCGACGCGATGGTGAGCGACGTCATCCTCGACGGCACGCGCGCGGTCGGCGTCCGGCTCTCCGACCACCCGGAGCACGACGAGATCCGCGCGGCGCGGGAGGTCATCCTCAGCGCCGGCGCCTACCAGTCGCCCCAGATCCTCATGCTGTCGGGCATCGGCCCGGCGGAGCAGCTCACCCTGCTCGGGCTCGACGTCGTCGCGGACCTCCCCGTCGGGCAGGGCCTGCAGGACCACTGCATGACCCTCATCAACTACCACACGAACCAGGAGTCGCTCGTCACCGCGATGAGCGACGAGAACCTCGAGCTCATGAGCGCCGAGGGCCGGGGTCCGCTCACGTCGAACATCGCCGAGGGGGGCGCGTTCATCCGGACCCGTCCCGACCTCGACGGGCCGGACTGCCAGTTCCACTGTGCCCCGGCCCCGTTCTTCGAGGAGGGCCTCGGCGTGACGCCCGAGCACGGGTTCGCGTTCGGTCCCGGCGTCGTGAAGCCGACGAGCCGCGGGTCGGTGACCCTCCGCACCGCGAGCCCGTACTCCAAGCCGCGGATCGTCCACAACTACCTCACGACCGAAGAGGACCGGCAGACGATCATCGCCGGGATGAGGATCGCGCTCGAGATCGCCGAGCAGCCCGCGATGAAGGAGATCATCACCGGCCGGCACGTCGCGCCCGCGCCCGACGCGAGCGACGAGGAGCTGTGGCAGTTCGTCCGCGACAACACGATGACGATCTACCACCCGACGTCGACCGCGGCGATCGGTCCCGTCGTCGACCCGCGGCTGCGCGTGCACGGCATCGAGGGCCTGCGCGTCGTCGACGCGTCGATCATGCCGACGATCGTCCGTGGCAACACGAACGCCCCGGTGATCATGATCGCCGAGAAGGCCGCCGACATGATCCGCGAGGACGCGACCGCCGCCGCGCCGGGCGCCGTCGCCGCCGCCTGACCGCGATGACGCCTCCCGCGGGCGCGCCGACGGGCGTGTCCGCGGGACGGGCGTCTGCGTGACTTCCCGCAGCACGCCCAGCACCGGCACCGGAGGCCAGCGTGTCGCGTTCCTCGCGGGCGCCCGAGCCCGACATCGTCTCGATGCGCCTGCGTGACATGGGGACCCGCGGCGAGTGGGTCCGGCTCGGCGAACGTCCCGGCGAGGAGATCGTCTTCGGCGCCGTCGGGCGCTTCAGGGCGGGGGAGACGGTGTGGCGCACGGTGGACGCCGACCGGTTCGTCGCCCTCGACGAACCCGGCCTCGCACGTATCGCCGCTGCCTTCACCCTGCGTCCCTACGGCAGCGGGGCCGTGCTCGTGAGCTACGAGTGTCGGACGACGGCGAACGATCCGGCGTCGCGCGCCGCGTTCATGCGGTACTGGCGCGCGTTGTCGCCCTTCATCGGGATCGTCCTGCGCGCGCAGCTGCACGGGGTCGACGAGTTCGCTCAGGCGCGTCTTCGGGCAACTACGGAGACGGGCGCGTAGCCGCCCGCCGGGCGGACGCGCCGGCGCCGGTGTACCGTCGGGCGCATGCCGAGTCATCCCGTGCTCGTCGCGCATGACGGCCGTCGCGATCTCGCGCTGAGGGCCGCCAACGCCATCGCCCGCGCCGCCGCCACGGGCGTGGAGGTCCTCACCCCCGGCGAGGACGTCGCCGCGTCGCTCGTCGAGCAGGCCGTGCAACACGACGCGACCGCCCTCGTCATCGGCCCCGACATCCAGGGCGACGTCGCCCGTCAGCTCATCGTCCGCGCGTCGTGCCCGGTCATCGTCTGCCCCGAGGACGGCCGGCTGATCGCCGAGGAGCTGCGCACGATCGGCATCGCCTACGACGGCACCGAAGGGAGCCGGCTCGCGCTCACGGCCGCCGCCGACCTCGCGATCCGGACGGCCGCGCGTCTGCGGGTGATCTCCGTCGCGCCGCTGCCCCAGGAGCGCGAGGACGTCGAGCTGTCCGCGCGCAAGGCCGCGGCCGGTCTCGACCGCGTCGACGCCGTCGCCGACGTCCGTGTCGGCGACGTCACCGGCCAGCTTCGCGTCGCAGCGCGCGAGCTCGACCTCCTCGTCTGCGGCTCGCACGGACGCGGGCCGGTGCGCCGCGCTCTGCTCGGCAGTGTCTCCGCCGACCTCATCGACCTTCCCGCGTGTCCGATCATGGTCGTCCCGCACCACGTCCGCCGGGCGGGCGGGACGGCGCTCGGACTGAGCACCGCCGGCTCGTCCTGACGCGAGCGCGCTGACGGTCGCGCGGGACCGTCGGCCGCCGCCCAGGTCACCTTGGCTGGATCCGTTCCGTGCAACGTGCCGCGCGTACCCCGGCACCCGCGTCTACGGCACGGAGGCGGTGACGCGCCTCCTCGACGTGCTCGACGAGCCGGCGACGCTCGCCCCGGCCCCGGCCCCGGCACTCCGGGTTCCGGACCCCGCGAGCGAGCGGGTCGCGCTGCGCGGGGTCTCGTTCGCCTATCCCGGGCGCGAGGCCACGGTCCGGCGCGACGTCGACCACACCCTCGACCCGGGCCGGGTCACCGCCGTCGTCGGCCCGAGCGGGTCGGGGAAGAGCACGCTGGCCGCGCTCGTTCTGCGGCTCGCCGATCCGGCCGACGGCACGGTGACGTGCGGCGAGGTCGACCTGCGTGGCGTCGATCCCGACGCCTGGCGGGCACAGGTCGCCTGGGTCCCGCAGCGCCCGCGCGTCTTCGCGGGGACGCTCGCCGACAACGTGCGGCTCGGCGTCCCACGCGCCACCGACGAGGACGTCGCCGTCGCGCTTGCGGCCGCGTGCCTGAGCGCGCTCGTCGACGTCCTCCCCGCCGGAGTGCGGACGGCCGTCGGCGAGGGCGGGCACCCGCTGTCGGCGGGGGAGGCCCAGCGGCTCGCCCTCGCGCGCGCGTTCGTGCGACCCGCGTCGCTGCTCGTCGTCGACGAGCCGACGGCGCACCTCGACCCGGAGACGGCGCGCGGCGTCATCGACGCCCTCGCCCGGCTCGCCGACGGTCGCACCGTGCTCGTGCTCACCCACGACCCGGCGGTCGTGGAGCTCGCCGACACGGTCGTCGCGATGCGCGACGGGCACCTCGAGAAGCCGTCACTGCCTGCTGCGGAGGCCCTCGTCGCATGAGCACCCACGCACTCGCGAACGTCGTCGGCCTCGTCGCGCCGCGCCGGCGCCGGCTGCTCACCGCGGTCGCGCTGTCGGCGGGAGCGGTCCTCAGCGCGGTCGCGCTCATGGCGACGGCCGGGTACCTCATCGTCCGGGCCTCCGAGCAGCCGCCGATCCTCACGCTCACCGTCGCGATCGTCGGCATCCGCGCGTTCGCGCTCTCGCGCGCCGTCCTGCGCTACGCGGAGCGGCTCGTCTCGCACGACCTCGCGCTGCGGGTCCTCGGGGACCTGCGTGCCCGGTCCTACGCGAAGCTCGCGCCCCTCGTGCCCGCCGGGCTGCCGGGTCGCCGTGCGGGCGACCTCCTCGCGCGCTTCGTCGGGGACGTCGACATCCTGCAGGACCTCTACGTCCGCGTCCCGATCCCGCCGATCGTCGCGGCGATCGCGATCGCCGC
>JBFIDS010000161.1:0-7352 GCA_041603715.1 Paraconexibacter sp.
CGCTCACGAGCGCGTGCGCGTCGGTGGGCTCCAGGACACCCTCGTCGGCGAGATCGACGGCGACCCGCACGGCCGCGCGCGCCGAGCGCTTCGCGGGGCGGTACTGGAGGATCCAGAGCCTCCCGGCCTCGACGGTGAACTCGCACTCGACGAGGTCGCGGGCCTCGGCCTCGAGGCGAGCGAGTGCCGCGCGCAGCTCGTCGGCGACGTCGGGGAGCCGCTCGTCGAGCAGCTCGATGCCGTCCGGGTCCGCGGTCCCGGCGACGACGTCCTCGCCCTGGGCCTCCATGAGCACGTCGCCGTAGACGCCGGGCTCGCCACTCGACGGATCACGCGAGAACGCGACGCCGCTCCCGGACCGCGCGTCACGGTTGCCGAACACCATCGCCTGCACGACGCAGGCGGTCCCGAGCGTCTCGTCGATCCCCTCGTGCTCGCGGTACGTCCGCGCGCGCGGCGACATCCACGACCGGAACACCGCCGCGACGCACTCGCGGACCTGGGCGCGGCCGTCCTGGGGGAACGGCCGGCCGTCGCGGCCGACGAGGTCGCGGAGCACCCGCACGGCACCCCGCGCCTTCGCGCCCGCGTCGTCGCCCTCGGGTACCGCGTCGAAGAGCGCGTCCTCGACCTCGGCCACCGGGATCTCGCGGACGGTCGTCGCGAACGTGTGGAGGAGCCGCTCGTAGGAGGACCAGGCGAAGGCCGGGTCGCCCGTCTCCTCGCCAAACGCGTCCGCCACCGCGTCGGTCATCCCGACGTTGAGGATCGTGTCCATCATCCCCGGCATCGAGACCGGGGCGCCCGACCGGACGGACACGAACAGCGGGGCCGAGGGGTCGCCGAGGCGGCGCTCCAGCGTCCGCTCGAGGTCGGCGAGCCGCTCCTCGATCGCGGCCTCGACGCCGTCGGGGAGCTCGCCCGCCTCCAGGTAGGCACGGCCGACGTCCGTCCCGACGACGAAGCCGGGAGGGACCGGGAGCCCGAGGCCGACCATGCGGACGAGCCCGGCGCCCTTCCCACCGAGCCGCGCGCGGTCGGGCTCGGCCCCGGCGTCGAACGGGACGACGGCGTTCATCAGTAGCTCCCCTCCTCCTCGCGGTCGATGTCGAGGACCTGGATGTAGTCCTCGTGCATCTCCATCCACACGGTGTGGAGCGAGTCGCGGGTGGCGCTCGTCACCGCGTCGTGGTCGCCGCCCTCGGCGGCGCCGTGCGCGTCGCGCAGGCGCGGCGCGTAGGTGCCGAAGCGTTCGATGATCTCGCCCGAGCGCCGCAGCGCCGGGTCGAGGCGGTCGAGGATCGCGCCGAGGTCGCCGAGGAGCGTGCCGCGCGCGCCGTCGTCGGCATCGTGCCAGCGTGAGCACGCCGCCTTGAACTCGACGTTGATCGGCAGGAAGCGCTCGTAGATCTGGCCGAGGCGGTCCGTGTCCGCGTCGGCCCGCTCGCGGCCGGCCAGGGCGCTGTGGACCGCGTGGCCGTCCTCGGTGAGCATGTACCCGTGGTCGGTGCTCGCCACGAGGCCCGCCTCCTCGAGCGCGGCGGCCTCCCCGGGCACCTCGGCGAGCATCCCGCGCAGCGCGAGCACCCTCAGCGAGTGGTAGTGGTCGGCGTGCGCCTCGGCGTCGACCACCGCGAGCGGGGGCATCGAGTTGCCCATGAGGAAGCCCTCGGGGACGATCTTCGCCGCCTGCTTCTCGACGACGAGCGGGAAGTAGGCGTCGCTCGCGACACGGTCGAGCTCGAAGAAGTCGAGCTCCTCGACGAAGCGGTCCCACAGACCGGCGGCGCGCGCGATCGGCGCGACGAACTCCGTGTAGTAGACCTGCGCGCCCGCCATGATCTTCTCGCGGTCGGTCATCCGCGAGATGCGGTTGTACAGGCGCGTCGTCGCGTCGTCGCAGAGCGCGAGGATCTCCTGCATCTCGTCCGGCTCCACACGGCGGATCTGCTCCACCGGGGTGTCCCACGTGTCGCGCGCGTAGATGCCCATCGCGACGAGCGAGGAGAGGTAGTTGGCCGGCTCGCTGAAGAGCGTCCCGATGTCGAGGACGTTGACCTGCAGGTCGCCCTGCGGCTCGAAGATCATCGCCTGCGTGAGGCAGTGCGGCAGCCCCTCCGCGACGTCGTGCCAGTTGTAGGCGTCGTCGTGAAGGAAGTGGTCGCGGACGATCATGAAGCGCCCGTCGCCGAGGTCGTAGGGGCCCGAGTCGTTGAGGCCCGAGCGGTTGTCGAAGTGCAGGAGGAAGCCGGTGATCTCCGTCGTCGCGTTGAAGCGCTTGTGGAGACCGCCGATCTCGTCGTCGTCGAGCGGCGTCGCCTCGGAGGCGAAGCGGTCGATCCACGCGCGGTCCAGGAGCTCGGAGCGGTACCCCCGACCGGAACCGAAGAGGACGCCTTCGTCGCCCCACATTCCGCGCGTGAGGCGACGCTGGAACTGGACGAGCTCGAGGACGTCCTCGGGTCGCGCCCCGGGCTCCTCGAGACCGATGCGGGTGAGGAGCCCGCGGCCGAACAGCGGTGTGATCGCGGTGCACCAGATGTGGAGCTGGTTGACCTTGTTGCCGACCTCGCGGCGCGGGATCCCGCCGATCTCGATGAGGCCGTCGACGCCGAGCTTCTCCGTGATCTCGCGGACGAAGGCCGGGAAGCGGCGCCACTGCTGCACGCACCCGAACGCCTCGTACTCCTGGCGCGGGATGAGGCCGGACTCGCCTTCCGTCGAACGCAGCGCGAGGGCGTCCCACACGTTCCACGAGGCGAACTCCTGGAAGTCGTTGGCCTCCTCGGGCGTGAGGTCGCGCCGCAGCGAGGCGTCGGTCATCGTCATGACGTCGGTCTTCATCCGCGCGTGCATCTGCGCGTCGCCCTCGGAGCCGTGCGGGACCTCGCCGCGGAAGTGGTGCAGGAGGACCTCGACCTGCTTCATCTGCTCGGCGAGCGCGAGCTCCTCCTCGGTGGGATCGCCCTTCGCTCCCGCGGTCGGGGCGCCCGGCTCGATGAAGATGCGGCCCTCGGGCTCGGAGATGTCGAGGCGGACGATCGCGCCCTCGGCGGGGATCACCTCGCCCCGTGACGAACGCACGCCGTCCTCGAACTGGATCCCCATGACGCAGGGGATGCCGAACTCGCGGGAGAGGATGCCGAGGTGGCTCGACGGCGCGCCCTGCAGGGTCATCACGCCCTTCACGCCGGCCGTGAGGGCGGGGGTGAGGAACGTCGTCGTGCCGCCGCGCGCGAGCACGATCGTGTTCGCGACGTCGCCGCTCTTCACGAACTCGATCACGGCCTTGGGCGAGTCCAGCCACGCGACCGGTCCTTCCACCGCGTCCGGCGCGGTGAACACCGCGCGTCCCCTGCCGACCTGCGTGAACTCCTCGACGACTGTCATGCCGGATCTCCTCTCGGGCTTCTCCCTTGTGGGTCCGATCCTCTCCGGCCGCCCCGGGGCGGGGCTAGTGCCCTCGCGGACATGCCAGGGCGCACCGTCTGTCGCGCGGGGAGTGCGCCGGGGGGCGGCCTCCCGGTGAGCGATCCGTCTCCCCCTTGCGGAGGGCGACGTCGGACCGCGAAGGTGGTGGACTGGACGCATGGCCACGACCCCCGTCTCCACCGACATCTCGTCCTTCGAGTTCTGGCGCGACACGACGTTCGACGAACGCGAGAAGACGTTCGCGGAGCTCCGCCGGACGGCGCCCGTCTCCAAGCACCGCCCGCTCGAGTCGCACCTCCTCGAACCCGAGGAGGGGGCCCGCGACTTCTGGGGGATCAACACGCACGACCTCATCCAGAAGGCCTCGCGGGACACGAAGACGTTCAGCTCCGCGGGAGGCATCTTCATGGAGGGCTTCCCCGACGTCGTCATCCAGGGGTCGCTCTCCTTCATCGTGACCGACGCGCCTCGTCACAAGGAGCTGCGGGGCATCGTCTGGAGCGCGTTCACGCCGGGGAACATGCGCAAGCTCGAGGCCGACATCTACCGCCAGGCCAAGGAGCTCGTCGACGAGATCGCGCCGCTCGGCGAGGCCGACCTCGCGACGACGCTGTGCAAGCAGCTCCCCGGCCGCCTCTTCACGAACCTGTTCGGCATCCCGGAGGGTGACCTGCGCGAGGAGGTCATGCAGTGCGCCGAGGACATGGCGTCCTGGTCCGACGAGGAGATGCGCGAGGGCAAGGAGGCGATCGAGCTCTTCGGGGACGCCGCGTTCCGCCTCAACGACATCGCGCTCGACGCGATCGCCGAGCGGCGCGAGAACCCGAAGGACGACCTCCTCACCTGGGTCTGCCAGGCGCAGACCGAGGACGGGATGCTCGAGGACTGGGAGGTCGGCTCGTTCTTCGCGCTCCTCTCCGCGGCGGCGAACGACACGACGCGCCACACGATCGCGCACACGATCTGGGCACTCGAGCGTTTCCCGGAGCAGAAGAGGCTGTGGATGGAGCGCATGAACGACCCGAAGGCCGGCGAGCTGTTCGCCGAGGAGGCCGTGCGCTGGGCGACGCCGCTCATGCACTTCCGCCGCACGCTCGCCTGTGACACCGAGTTCGGCGGGGTCGAGATGAAGAAGGGCGACAAGGTGGCGCTCTGGTACTGCTCGGGCAACCGCGACGAGAAGGTCTTCGACCGCCCGATGGAGTTCGACATCACCCGCGACCCGAACCGCCACCTCGGCTTCGGCGGCGGCGGGCCGCACTACTGCATGGGCGCGGCGCTCGCGCGCCTCACGCTCCAGTCGGTCTTCAAGGAGATCTACACCCGGATGCCCGACCTGCGGGTCGTCGGCGAGCCTCGTTTCCTCGACGCGAACGTGGTGCACGGCGTGAAGGAGCTGCGCGGGGAGTGGACGCCGGAGCGGTAGTCGCGGCGGCCGCCCCGCCGAGGTGATCGAGGACGTTCCGGGCTGCCCGGAAGGTCCTCGACCACCTCCCGCCGGGCGCGGCGCTGCCTTCCGACGGACGGCGGGAGTCCCCCTCCGGGGGCAGGCGGCGCACCGGTGTTCGTGGTGGGATGGACGCCATGAGCACTCCGCCCGTCCCCGAGCTCCTCTGGGAGCCCACCCCCGAGCTGCGCGAGGACTCCGAGATGGCGCGCCTCATGCGCGACGTGGGGGCCGAGGACTACCAGGCGCTCCACGCCTGGTCGGTGCAGGACATCGGGCGCTTCTGGCGCGAGGCGGTGTGGGACCGCTTCGAGGTCCTGTACGACGGCAGCCCGGAGCCGGCGCTCGCCGACGCGCGGATGCCCGGGGCGCGGTGGTTCCCCAACGCGCGGCTCTCCTTCCCCGAGCACGTCTTCCGCGGGAAGGACGACGCCGACGCGGCGATCCACGCCGCCGGGGAGGACCGCGAGACCGTGACGTGGACGTGGGGCGACCTGCGCGAGCAGACCGCGCGGATCCGGGCAGGGCTCGTCGCGATGGGCGTGCAGGAGGGCGACCGTGTTGTCGGCTACCTCCCGCACGTGCCCGAGACCGTCGCCGCGTTCCTCGCCGTGAGCTCGCTCGGCGCGACGTGGTCGTGCTGCTCCCCGGACTTCGGGTCGAGCACGGTCGTCGACCGCTTCGCGCAGATCGAGCCGAAGGTGCTGCTCGCCGTCGAGTCCTACCGCTACAGCGGGAAGACGTTCGACCGCTCCGCGACCGTGACGGAGCTGGAGGCCGCGCTGCCCTCGCTCGTCGGCACGGTCCGGCTCGACCCGTTCGCCGATGGCGGCGGGGAGGACTGGTCCCGCGCCTTCGGGCCGACCGACGCGCCGCTCGAGTTCGCGCGCGTGCCGTTCGACCACCCGCTCTGGGTGCTCTACTCCAGCGGGACGACCGGCCTGCCGAAGGCGATCGTGCACGGCCACGGCGGCATCGTGCTCGAGCACCTCAAGACGTGGCGGCTCCAGCACGACGCGCGACCCGGCGACAGGGTCCTGTGGTTCACCACCACGGGTTGGGTGATGTGGAACTACCTCGTCGCGGGCCTGATGACCGAGGCCTCGATCGTTCTCTTCGACGGCAACCCCGGCTACCCGGACATGGGTGCGCTGTGGGACGTCTGCGACGAGGTCGGCGTGACGGTGTTCGGCACGGGCGCCGCGTACCTCCACGGCTGCCTGAAGGCCGGGCTGAAGCCGAAGGAGGGCCGCGATCTCTCGCCGCTGCGGGCGATCGGCTCGACGGGCTCCCCGCTCTCCCCGGAGGGCTTCCGCTGGGTCTACGACGAGCTCGGCGAGCACATCTGGCTGTTCTCCGCCTCGGGCGGGACGGACATCGCGGGCGCGTTCGTCGGTGCCTCCCCGGTCGTGCCCGTGCACCTCGGTGAGCTGCAGGCGAAGGGCCTCGGCGTGGACGTGCAGGCCTGGGACGACAACGGCAACGAGCTCGTCGACGAGGTCGGTGAGCTCGTCGTCACCCAGCCGATGCCGTCGATGCCGACGAAGTTCTGGAACGACGACGGCGACGCGCGCTACCGCGAGAGCTACTACGAGCACTACGACGTCGATCCGCCGGTGTGGCGCCACGGCGACTGGATCCGCATCACGCCGCGCGGGTCGTCGGTCATCTACGGCCGCAGCGACTCGACGATCAACCGCGGCGGGATCCGCATGGGGACGGCCGAGATCTACGCGGCGGTCCTCGCGATGGACGAGATCGCCGACGCGCTCGTCGTCGACGTCCCGCCGCTCGAGGGCACCGGGGACGCGCGGATGGTCATGTTCGTCGTGCTCGCCGACGGCGCGAGCCTCGACGACGCGCTCGTGAAAGAGCTTCGCGCCCAGGTGCGCTCGGCGTGCTCGCCGCGGCACGTGCCCGACGAGATCCACGTCGTCGACGAGGTGCCGCGCACCCTCACCGGGAAGGTCCTCGAGGTGCCGGTGAAGAAGCTCCTCATGGGCCAGGACCCGGACCGGGCGGCGAGTCGCGACGCGCTCGCGAACCCCGACGCGTTCGGGTGGTTCGTCGACTTCGCGAAGGAGTGGACGGCGGCCCCGGCCGGGTAGGGCCGGGCGCCTCGCGGAGTGAGGCGCGATACACGACGCAACTGCATCTATTAGGCTGCCCTTATTAGGGTGGCCGAAGACATCACGGCGAGGGCGGCGGCCGACGTTCCCGCCAGCAAGGGCGCGGGCGCCGTGCTCGTCACCGCGCCCGCGCGCGCGGCCGGGCTCGGGATCGCGTCGCTCGTCCTCGCGACGGCGTGCGCCGCGTCGCTCGCCGTCGGCGCGCTCGACGTCCCCCTCGGCGAGGTCGTCGCGGCGTTCACCGCGCACGACGACTCCGATGCGCACATCGTCGTCACGGAGCTGCGGGTCCCGCGCACCGAGATCGGGCTGCTCGTCGGCGGAGCGCTCGGCGCCGCGGGCGC
>JBFIDS010000162.1:0-7340 GCA_041603715.1 Paraconexibacter sp.
CCGCTCCATCCCGTGGCGCTCGAGCTGCATCTCCACCTCCTCCGGGTGGAGGTGGGCGAGGAGCACCTTGCCCACGCCGGAGCAGTGGGCGGGGAGCCGCTTGCCGATCGCCGAGAGCGCGAGCTGCGTCGCGCGCTCACCCTGCATGCGGTCGACGTAGACGACGCGACCGCCGTCGAGCGCGGCGAGGTGGATGGTCTGTCCCGTGCGCCGCGCGAGCATCACCGCCGCGCTGCGGCCGGGCAGGCGAAACGGCGTCGTCTCCGCGGCGACCCGGTCGAGCTGCAGCGCTCGCCACCCGATGCGGTAGCGGCCGCCCTGCACGCGGCGCAAGACCCCGATCTCCGACATGGAGGACACGAGCAGGTGCGCCTTCGACTTGCTCATCGCGAGCTCGTCGGCGATCTCCGTGACGCCGAGCTCGGACCGGTCCGAGGAGTAGAGGTCGAGGACGCGGCCGAGGTTGTTCACGGTGCCGAGCACGTCGCCAGACTACGCCGGGTGTCCAGCACTGTCGAACGACAGCCCCCACGGTTCGGGGTCGGGCCGAGCGGCTGGGCGAGGGCCCTCGGGTCACGTTTGCTCGGCCAGTTCCAGGAAACGTGACCTAAGTGCCGAAATCTACGTTGCGAGCATCGAGACGGAGCTCCGGGCGGGAAGAGGTCACGATCAAGAAGAACTCGCCGCCACCGCCCACGCGGAGATCTCGATCTTGTTGGGCAGCGGCCCGCCCGCCCGGCGGCAGGGAGCGGCGTACAAGGTCGCCGTTTCCATCGCTGCGCTCCACGACGATTGAGAGGCGCGCGGTCGCACCCGCGAGTTGACCTGCCTGGGGTCACCTTTGCTGACCCAAGGCCAGCAACGGTGACCTGGGCGCCACGCTGACACCGACGAGTCCTTGGAGGGCCACCGTAGTGGTGCACTCCCGCTGTCCAGCACTGTCGAACGCGCGTTGCCACGCCGACCGCACGTCGGGTTCTCTGAGCTGGTGTCCACGCCCACCGCTCCCGCGCTCTCGGCCGCCGAGGTCGACGCGCTCGCCACCGCCCTGTTCGACGCCTTCGTCTCGGGCGACCCCGTCGACCCGCCCACCGAGCGGCATCCCGCGATGTCGGTCGCCGACGCCTACCGCGTCCAGCAGGGCGTCGTTGCCCGGCACGAGGCCGCCGGCAGCACCGTCAACGGGCGCAAGATCGGGCTCACGAGCGACGCGATGCGCGCGCAGCTCGGCGTGGAGGACCCGGACTTCGGGGTGCTCCTCGACACCCGCACCTTCACCGACGCCGCGACGGTCTCGATGTCGGGCCTGAACGCCATCGCCCCGAAGCTGGAGGGGGAGATCGGCTTCGTCCTGGAGCACCCACTCGCCGGACCCGGCGTCACCGCGCAGGACGTCATGGAGGCGACCCGATCCGTCCTGCCCGTCTTCGAGCTCATCGACAGCCGGGTCCGCGACTGGAAGATCGGGCTCGCGGACACGATCAGCGACAACGCCTCGGCCCTCGGCGCGGTCCTCGGCGAACCGGTCGCCCCCGCCGCCGCGGGGGACCTCGCCGCGCTCGCGATGCGCTTCACCCGCGACGGTGAGCTCCAGCACGAGGGAACGGGCGCCGCCGTCATGGGCGACCCGGCCGTCGCGGTCGCTTGGCTCGCCAACGAGCTCGGGCGCCACGGCGACGAACTGCCCGCCGGCCAGCCGATCCTCTCCGGGTCCCTCACCGCCGCGATCGATGCCGCACCCGGCGTCTACGTCGCCGACTTCGGCCCCGCCCTGGGAACCGTCACCGTGACGATCGGAGCCTGACCCGATGACCCCCGCCCGCCCCCGCGCCGCGATCCTCGGGACCGGCAACATCGGCACCGACCTGCTCGTGAAGCTCCTCGCCGCCGGCGACCTCGAGGGCGCCGTCTTCGCCGGGATCGACCCGACCTCCAAGGGCCTCGAACGGGCTCGCGGCCTCGGGGTTGACACCACCTCGGACGGGCTCGACGGCATCCTCGCGCTCGACGACGTCGACGTCGTCTTCGACGCGACGTCGGCCTACGCCCACCGGGAGGCCGCACCCCGTCTCGAGGCGGCCGGGATCACCGCCGTCGACCTCACCCCCGCCGCGGTCGGCCCGCTCGTCGTGCCGTCGGTCAACCTCGACGAGCACGCCGGCGCGCCGAACGTGAACATGATCACGTGCGGCGGTCAGGCGACGATCCCGATCGTCGATGCGATCGCGTCGGTCGAGCCCCTGCGCTACGCGGAGATGGTCTCCACGATCGCGAGCCTCTCCGCCGGTCCGGGAACCCGCCAGAACATCGACGAGTTCACGCGCACGACGGCCCGTGCCATCGAGCGCGTCGGCGGCGCGCAGCAGGGCAAGGCGATCATCGTCCTCAACCCCGCCGACCCGCCGATCCTCATGCGCAACACGCTCTACGCCGTCCCCGTCTCCGGGCGCTTCGACGAGGACGCGGTGCGCGCCTCGGTGGAGCACCGTGTCGCCGCGGTCGCCGAGTACGTCCCCGGCTACCGCTGCAAGAGCATCGCCTTCGACGAGCAGGACACGACCTGGGGCCGCAGCGCGGTCGCGATCGCACTCCTCGAGGTCGAGGGCGCCGGGGACTTCCTGCCCCCCTACGCGGGCAACCTCGACATCATGACCGCGGCCGCGAGCCGGGTCGGGGGGCAGATCGCCGCCCGTCTGCGCGAAGGAGCGGTCGCGTGACCCCCGCCCCCGCCGCCCCGCGGCTCACCGACACGACGCTGCGCGACGGGTCCCACCCGATGCGCCACCAGTACACGGTCGAGCAGGTCACCGCCGTCGTCGCCGCCCTCGACGGGGCCGGCGTGCCGGTGATCGAGGTCGCCCACGGCGACGGCCTCGGCGGCTCGTCGATCCAGTACGGCATGAGCGCCCACGACGAGATGGACCTCATCGCCGCCGCCCGCGACACCGCACAGCAGGCCCGGATCGCCGTCCTCCTCGTCCCCGGCATCGGCACACGCGAGACGCTCGCGAGCGCGCGCGAGCGGGGCGCCGACGTCGTACGTGTCGCGACCCACTGCACCGAGGCCGACATCAGCGAGCAGCATTTCGCGACCGCGCTCGACCTCGGGATGGAGCCGCTCGGGTTCCTCATGATGAGCCACATGGTCGAGCCCGCCGCGCTCGCCGAGCAGGCCGCGCTCATGACCGGCTACGGCGCGAAGGGCGTCTACATCGTCGACTCCGCCGGCGCGATGCTCCCCGCCGACGCACGGTCCCGGGTGGCCGCGCTCCTCGAGGTCACCCCCGAGGTCGGCTTCCACGCCCACAACAACCTCGGCAGCGCGATCGGCAACACGATCGCCGCGATCGAGGCGGGCGCGCGACACGTCGACGGCTGCCTGCGGGGCCTCGGAGCCGGGGCCGGGAACGCCGCCACGGAACTGCTCGCCGCCGTCTTCGACCGGATGGGCCTCGACAGCCCGCTCGACACGTTCGCGCTCTCCGACGCCGCCGAGCACGTCGTGCAGCCGTACATGCCCTTCCAGCCGTTCCCGGACCGCGAGTCGCTGACGATCGGATATGCGGGCGTCTACTCGACGTTCCTCCTCCACGCCAAGCGCCACGGCGAGCGACTCGGCCTCGACCCGCGCGAGATCCTCGTCGAGTTGGGCCGCCGCCGTGCCGTCGCCGGCCAGGAGGACTGGATCGTCGACGTCGCCGAGGACCTCGCGCGGGAGCGCGACGGCGCCCGCCCAACGCCCGCGTAGCCCCCGGTGGGGACCCGGTCCTCCCCACAGGGGGGAGAGGTCGCGCCCCGGACCTGGAATCGTCGGACAACCACGGAAGAACGTCGCACGAGGAGAGACACACTGATGGCCACCGCACCCGCACCGCACGACGTCGGCTCGTTCGCCTTCTGGGCGACGCCGTTCGCCGAGCGCGAGAAGGTCTTCGCCGAGCTGCGCGCGAACGACCCGGTCTCGTGGCAGAACCCGCCCGACTCGCTCCTCGTCGAGCCCGAGATGAACACCGCGGGCTACTGGGCGATCACGAAGTACGAGCACATCAAGGAGATCTCCCGCAAGCCGAAGATCTTCTCCAACTCCGAGGGCATCTTCCTCGAGGACCTGCCCGAGGCCGTCCGCGTCGGCGCCCTCTCGTTCATCGTGCAGGACGCCCCCGAGCACACCGCGCTGCGCGGCATCGTCCAGAAGGCGTTCACCCCGCGCCACCTCAAGTCGCTCGAGGACTGGACCCGCGAGCAGGTCATCGACCTCATCGAGGGCATCAAGCACCAGGGCTCGGCGGACATCTGCGAGGAGTTCACCAAGCAGCTCCCCGGGCGCATCTTCTGCTCGTTCTTCAACATCACCGACCCCGAGCAGGTCCACAAGACCATCGAGGGCGCGGAGATGATCGTGTCCTGGAACGACCCGGACTACACGAAGGACGCCGAACCGATCATGGTCTTCGCCAACGCGGCGGAGATGCTCCAGGAGGTCGCATTCGAGCTCGCCGAGGAGCGGCGGAAGAACCCGGGGGACGACCTCATGACGTGGGTCGTCGAGGCCGACTGGGAGGGCCGCAAGCTGGAGGACTGGGAGATCGGCGGCTTCTTCGTCCTCATGGCGGGCGCCGCGAACGACACGACCCGCCACGCGATGGCCCACGCGATGCTGGCCTTCCAGGAGAACCCCGAGCAGAAGGAGCTGCTCTTCTCCGACTTCGACACCCACATCGACGGCGCCGTCGAGGAGGTCCTGCGCTGGTGCAGCGTCATCCTCCACATGCGCCGGCAGGTGATGGAGGACTACGAGATCGGCGGCAAGACGCTGAAGGCCGGCGACAAGCTCGCGCTCTTCTACTGCTCGGGCAACCGGGACGAGGACGTCTTCGGAGACCCGAACGTGTTCGACATCACGCGCAAGCCCAACCACCACATCACGTTCGGCGGCGGCGGCCCGCACTTCTGCCTCGGCTCAGTCCTGGGCAAGCAGATGCTCAAGCACGCGATCCGCGAGATCTACACGCGCATCCCGGACCTCGAGGTCGGCGAGCCCGAGTACCTCGAGTCGAGCTTCATGCACGGCGTGAAGCACCTGCCCGCGACGTGGACGCCCCCGGCGTCCTGACCCGAAGAGCCCCATGAGCACGACCACCCCGGCGAGCACCCTCGCCGCCTACGCCGAGCGCTATTTCGACGGCTGGAACGGACGCGACGTCTCGGTCGCCGCGACACTCGTCGCGGATACGTTCGAATGGACGGACCCGCTCCTGCCCGGGCCGCTCACCTCGCTGCCCGAGGCCGAGGGTTTCTTCCAGGGCGCGTGGGCCGGCCTCCCGGACGTGCACCTGGAGCGCATCGGCGCCCCGCTGATCGACGAGGCCGCCGGCCGGGTCTCGCAGGAGTGGGTCATGACCGGCACGCACACGGGCGAGTTCCCCCCGGGTGCGCCGCCCACGGGCAAGCCGTTCCGCGTCGCCGGCTGCGACACGTTCACGGTCGGCGAGGACGGCCGCGCGACCGAGATTCACGCCTACTACGACGTCGCGGGCCTCATGGCCCAGCTCGGTCTGGCCTGACGCCCCCCACTCGCTGGGAGGTGTGCAAGGACGTTCCGGACAGCCCGGAACGTCCCCGGGCAGCGCGGGCCGACCGGTGTGCGGCGCCACCACGAGTGGCGCGCGCGCCACCCGGGTACGGTGACGTCATGGCCGAACCGCGGATCCGCGACCGCCTGCCGTCCCTGCGCTGGTGGCTCATGTCGCTCACGCTCATCGGGATCGGCGCGGGCCTCATCATCCTCGGGCGGACCGAGGACATCGACTCGGCGACCGGAACCGGCGTCCTCGTGCTCATCGTCGGCGTGGTCGGCGGGCTCTGGTACGGGGAGAAGACCGCGACGGAGCTCACGCGCGTCCCGACGCGGGCGCGACGACGCGGCCGCCGCGGCGACAAGCGCTGACGGGCGCGCCCCGACGCCGTCCGTCCCACCCGCCTGACCCGTCAGACCGACGGCGTCACCGGGGAACGCGACGGCGACCGGCGCTCGGCCCCGGGCTCATGACCGCCGACCGGGCGGCCGAGCCTGACCGCCGCGGGCCTCACGACTCGACGTACTCGTCCACGTAGGCCTGCGGCCAGCCGAGCTCGACATGGGCGACCGCCTCGCGGCCGTCGATCGTCGCCGACATCGCCGCCTCGTTGAGGTAGAGGTGACGGATCGGCATCTGCCAGATCGCCGCCCGCCGTGCCTCGAACGCCGTCTCGCCACCGTCGGCGTCGATGAGCGTCGCCCGGACGGCGGTGTGGAGCATGTGCGCGTCGAGGTCGGCGTGCGCGACGACGTCGACGAGCGGCGTGACGTTCCCTCCCCTGTTCACGTAGCCGTTGACCTGGACCTCGCCGAGCGCGAACGACATCCACGCGTGCAGCGACGTCTCCCCGTCCGCGGTCGTCGCGTTCATCCACTTCCAGTGCTGGAGCGCGCGCCAGTCCCGGGTCCCCCACGAGTGGTCGCGGTGACCGAAGCCCTCGAAGGCGATGTCGCGGCCGGCCACCCGCACCGTCCCCGACGTGCGACACGACTGCTCGTAGCGGTCGTCGGCCGCCCAGCTCGGGCAACCGCCCTCGTTCTCGTGCCAGCTGAATGGCTCGTGCAAGCCCTCGAAGCGGACGTCGCACGCGGTGCCGTCGTCGGCCTCGTAGGAGATCCGCGCCGTGCGGAGCGCCTCGGGCTGGCGGACGTGGAGCCCGCCGACGACCGCGTCGCGCATGTCGTCGCCCTCCAGCCCGTGGTCGTCGCTCACGGAGAGGTGCAGCGGTGCGCGCGCCTCGTCCCCGGCCACGACGACGATGCGGCCGAAGCGACCGGTGTCCGCGTCCCTGAACGCGTAGGCGAAGACGAGGAGTCCGTGCTCGGGCAGCGGCGCCGTCCAGAGGTACGACTCTCGGCCGAGCGGGGCGTGCGAGATGTCATGGAGGAGGTCGTCGACCTCGGTGAACCGGGGCATGCCGTCACCCTCGCGCTCCGCCCCGCGACGGACAACCGCGCGCGGGGACAACGCACGGCCGACGACTTGGCCTCGTGGGAGGGCGCGCCAGCGAGGCGGGTGTTCGAGAACGTTCCGGGCCTTCCGGAAGGTCCTCGAACACCTCGCCGCCGGTCGGTGGGCGCCGCGGCTCCGTGGCCGGCGTGGATCGCCGACACGTGAGGCGCGGACGTCAGCGCGCGGTCGCCCAGCCCGTGAGGACGACGGCGCCGTCGGCCTCGCGAGCGGCCTCGAGGCTCGCGCGGCGACCGCCGCCGTCGGCATCGTTCTCGACCTCGGCCCGCAGGACGAGCCGGTCGCCCGGCC
>JBFIDS010000163.1:0-7325 GCA_041603715.1 Paraconexibacter sp.
GCGACGTCGCGCGCCGCGGCGCCCGTGTCTCGATCGTCACGGGGGCGGCCGGCGGCATCGGCCTCGCGGTCGCCCGGCGGCTCGCCGCCGACGGCCACGCCGTCGTGCTCGGGGACGTCGACGAGGAGCGCCTCGCCGCGGCGGTCGCGAGCATCGCCGGACCCGACGGGGCGCCCGCTGCCGCGACCGCGCACGCCGGCGACGTGAGCACCGCCGACGGCGCCCGCGCGCTCGTCGCCGCGGCCATCGAGCAGCACGGGCGGCTCGACGTGCTCGTCAACAACGCGGGGGGCGGCGTCATCCGGCGCTTCCTCGACCACGACGAGGACTCGATCGCCGAGACGCTGTCGCGCAACCTCCTCACGACGGTTCACTGCTGCCGCGCCGCGCTCCCCGTGATGGTGGAGCAGGGCGGCGGGCGGATCGTCAACGTCGGGGCGGAGTCCGTGCGCAACGGGCTCGCGCTCCACGCGATGTACAACGCCGCCAAGGGCGGCGTCCACGCCCTGACGACCGGCCTGGCGCGCGAGTTCGCCCCGGCCGGCGTCACCGTGAACTGCGTCGCGCCGTCGATCGTGGCGACGCCCGCGGTGGAGAGCTTCCTCGCCGACCGGCGCGAGCTGGTCCCGGGGTGGAACGAGATGATCGATCAGGCGATCGGCCTCATCCCGGTCGGACGACCCGGCAGCGTCGAGGAGGTCGCGGCGACTGTCGCGTTCCTCGCCTCGCCGGATGCGTCGTTCGTCACCGGGCAGGTCGTGAGCGTCAACGGCGGAAGCAGCATGGGATGAGTGACATGGCGAGCACGGACACGTTCACGGACAAGCTGCTGGCGCGGCTGGCGGTCGAGGACTTCCTCGTCGAGGAGGCGCACCTGCTCGACGAGTGGAAGCTCGACGACTGGCTCGCTCTGTTCGAGGAGGGCGCGGACTACGTCGTGTCGTCGACGGACCTGCCGGATGGCGACCCGAACACCGACCTCACGCTCATCGACGACGATCACCTCCGGCTCACCTGGCGGGTCAACCGGCTCAAGAGCCGCCACGCCCACCGCGAGTTCCCCTACTCGCGCACGCGGCGGCAGATCTCCAACGTGCGGATCCTCGAGGACCGCGGAGAGGATCTCGACATCGAGGCCGTCGTCGTGCTCCACCGCTTCCGGGCCGGGCACCACGACCAGTTCGTCGGCATCTACAAGCACACGCTCGTGCGCACCGAGGATGGGTCGTTCCGGTTCCGCCGCCGCCGCGCGGAGCTCGACCAGGAGCAGCTCATGCCCAACGGCGCTCTCAGCATCGTCCTCTGATCGACCGCGTGCCCGTCGCGGACGACATCGTCGCGGCCTGCCGCGTCCTCGACGGGGAGGGGCTGGCCGAGGCGTTCGGCCACGTGACCGCACGGGACGAGGACGGGACGATCCTCCTCACCCCGCGCGTGGGCCCGGGGCTCGTCGAGGACACCTCGCAGCTCCTGCGCCTCGATGCGTCCGGCGAGGTCGTGAAGGGCGACCCGACGCTCGTGCCGGGTGAGGTCGCGCTGCACCTCGGCGCCTACCGGGCCCGCGACGACATCGGTGCGGTCGTGCGCTTCCACGGACCGTCGTGCCTCGCCGCCTCGACGGTCCTCGACGCCCTGCCCGCCGTCGCCGGGGTCGGCATGTTCTGCGGGTCGAGCGTGCCCGTGCACGACGTGTCGATCACGGTGACCTCCGCCGAGGGCGGGGAGGCGGTGGCGGCCGCGCTCGGCGACCGCGCGGCGATCGTGCTGCGCGGGTTCGGGCAGGTCGCGGTCGGCGACGACGTGCGCTCCGCGCTCGCGCGCGCGGTCTTCCTCGAGCGCAACGCAGCCGCGCTCGTCGCCGCGGGGTCCCTCGGCAGCCCCCGGGTCTACGACGCAGCCGCCGTCGACGCCTTCCTCGCCGCCGGACCCGCGCGGCGCGAGCAGATCGAGCGCAGCTGGACCTACTGGACGACCCGCCACGGCGCCGCCGCCGGCGACCACGATGCAAGGAGGACGCGATGAGCGTCGAGACGATCTGGCTGTCGATGATGGGCAGCGGGACGCAGGAGCGCTTCTACGACGCCGCGGGGGTGCGCACGCGCGTCCTCGAGGCCGGCGACCCCCAGGCGCCCGCGCTCGTGCTGCTCCACGGGACGGGCGGTCACGCGGAGACCTACTGCCGCAACATGCGCGCCCTGTCGCAGGGCTTCCGCGTCCTCGCGCTCGACATGGTCGGCCACGGCTACAGCGACCGTCCGGACATCGGCTACGACGTGGGCGACTACGCCGCGCACGTCGTCGACGTCCTCGACGCCGCGGGGATCGAACGCGCCCACGTCTCCGGCGAGTCGCTCGGGGCGATGGTCGCCGCGTGGGCCGGCATCGCCCATCCCGAGCGGGTCGACCGCGTCGTCATGAACACCGGGACCCTCGCGCGCCCCGACGCCGACGGCCAGGCGCAGCTCGATGATCTCGAGCAGCGCACGCTCGCCCTCGCCCGCGAGGGGATCACGCGGGAGAAGGTGCGCCACCGCATGAACTGGCTCGTCGCCGAGCCCGAGCGGATGACCGAGGAGATGATCGACGTCCGTCTGCGGATCTACGAGCAGGACGGGATGCTCGACACGGTCGCGGCGATCATGTCGCGCGTCGTCGGGATGCTCCGCGGCGACCACGGCGACGAGTTCATGGCCCCCGGCGTCCTGCGCCGGCTCGAGCGCCCGACGCTCGTCCTGTGGACCGAGGACAACCCGGGTCAGACGACCGAGATGGCGCGCCGCGCCTCGCAGGACATCCCCGACCACCGCTTCGAGGTCCTCACGGACTGCGCGCACTGGCCGCAGTTCGAGCGCCCCGACGTCTTCAATTCCCAGCACCTCGGGTTCCTCCGTGCGAGGGTGGCGTCATGAGCACGCCCGTCACGATCGACCGCGCTCGACCGGACCGCGACGCTCCTCCGCGCCTCACCGACTACGAGGCCGAGCGCGCGTCCTTCCTCGTCGAGGTCCCGGAGCGCTACAACCCGGTCCTCCACATCGTCGACGGCTGGTCACGGGAGGACCCCGAGGCTCCGGCGGTGCTCTCGCTCGACGCGGCCGGGGACGTCGTGCGCCTCGACACCGCGGCCGACCTCGCGGCGGGCTCCCGGCGGGCGGCACGCGCGCTCCTCGCCGCCGGGGTGGAGAAGGGCGATCACGTCTTCGTGATGCTCCCGCGGGTGCCGCAGTGGTACGAGGCGATGCTCGGCGCGATGCGGATCGGGGCGATCCCGATGCCGGGCCCGAACCTCCTCACCGCGAAGGACATCGCGTTCCGCATCGCGCAGACCGGCGCGCGCGCCGCGATCACGGACGCCGCGGGCGCCGCGAAGGTCGACGCCGCCGTCCCCGACCTCGCGACGCGGTTCTGCGTGGGGGACGGGACCGAGGAGGGCTGGGCCTCGTGGGCCGACGCGCTCGACGTCGCCGGCGACGGACCGGTCCCGGAGGATCCGACGCACCGCGACGACCCGCTCCTCCTCTACTTCACGAGCGGGACGGTCTCGCAGCCGAAGATGGTCGAGCACCGGCAGTCGTACGGAATCGCGCATGTCGGGACGGCACGCTTCTGGCACGACCTCCGCGCGGGCGACGTCCACTGGACCATCACCGACACGGGCTGGGCCAAGGCCGCCTGGGGAACGCTGTTCGGGCAGTTCCACGAGCGCGCGTGCGTCGTGCAGGCGGCGCTCGGCAAGCCGGACTCCGACACCCTCTTCGGGATCATCGCCCGCCACGGCGTCACGTCGTTCTGCGCGCCTCCGACGCTCTACCGCGCGCTCGTCCACGGCGACTTCTCCGCGCACGACCTGTCCTCGCTGCGCCACTGCACGAGCGCGGGCGAGCCGCTCAACCCCGAGGTCATCCGGGCGTGGAAGGAGGGCACGGGCGGGCTCATGGTCTACGACGGGTACGGGCAGACGGAGACGAGCGCGCTCGTCGCAAACTACCGCGCGGTGGAGGTCCGGCCGGGGTCCATGGGCCGCCCCGTCCCCGGGTGGGACCTCGACGTCGTCGACGACGACGGCGTCCCCGTCCCCACCGGGACCGTCGGCCACGTCGCCGTCCGCACCGAGCCGGTCCGCCCGGTCGGGCTCTTCCCCGGGTACCACGGAGCGCCCGACGCGACGGCCGAGGTGTTCCGCGGTCCGTGGTACTTCACCGGCGACAAGGCGGCAAAGGACGAGGACGGCTACTTCTGGTTCGAGGGTCGCGGTGACGACGTCATCACGTCGAGCGCGTACCGCATCGGGCCGTTCGAGGTGGAGAGCGCCCTCGTCGAGCATCCCGCCGTCACGGAGTCCGCCGTCGTCGGCAAGGACGACCCGGAGCGCACGCAGATCGTCGTCGCTTTCGTGATCCTCGCGGCGGGCCACGAGCCGTCCGACGGGCTCGCCAAGGAGCTGCAGGATCACGTGAAGGCGCTCACCGCGCCCTACAAATACCCGCGTGAGATCCACTTCGTCGACGAGCTGCCCAAGACGGTGAGCGGCAAGATCCGCCGCTCCGAGCTGCGCGAGGGCCTGCGCGCGCAGTAGGTCGGCCATCGCTCGCCCCCAGGTCACGTCTGCTGGACCAGTTCCAGCAAACGTGACCTGGCGGCCGGCACGCGCCCGTGGCGCACCGTTCGGGGCGCGGGTGGGCGGCGGGCGTCCCGAGTGCTGCCACCGGTGGACCGCCGGATGTTCCCCCTTCGCCCCCGACGGGCTGCGCCCGCCCGCCGTCGGCGCGCGGGCGGAACACCGCACGCGCCCGTCGGCCGCCAGCCCAGTCACCTTCGCTGGACGTGGTCCGCCAAACGTGACCTGGGGCCGTCGGGGTGGCGCGCGGGGCGCCGCATGGTACGCTCCCTAACGATCGTTAAGGAGATCGTATGCGTGGACTGGAAGGACGGGTCGCCCTCGTCACGGGGGCGGCGGCAGGAATCGGGGAGGCGGTCGCCCGTCGGCTCGCCGGCGAGGGGATGAAGGTCGCGGTTCTCGACCGCGACCTCGTCGCCGCGGACGCGGTGGCGGAGAGCCTCGACGGCGCGGTCGGTCTCGGCGCGGACGTCGCCGACGCCGCGCAGGTGAAGACCGCGGTCGACGCCGCCGCCGAGCAGCTCGGCGCGCTCCACGTCGTCATCAACAACGCCGGGATCATCCGTCCCGCGATGCTGCACAAGATGGAGGCTGACGCCTGGCGCGCCGTGCTCTCCGTCCACCTCGACGGCACCTTCCACGTCATGCAGGCGGCGATCCCCCACCTCCCGCAGGACGGCACGGGCCGGATCATCAACTCGACGTCCGCCGCCGGCATGGTCGGGACGATCGGGCAGGCGAACTACTCGGCGGCGAAGGCGGCGATCATCGGCCTCACGAAGTCCGGCGCCAAGGAGCTCGCGAAGAAGAGCATCACCGTCAACGCCGTCGCTCCGCTCGCCGCGACGGCGATGACCGAGACCGTCCGCACCGACGAGAAGCTGAAGGCGATGACGCTCGCTCGCATCCCGCTCGGACGTTTCGCCGAGCCCGAGGAGGTCGCGGGGACGTTCGCCTTCCTCGCCTCCGACGACGCCGCGTACATCACGGGGCAGGTCCTCGCCGTCGACGGCGGGACGGTGATCTGAGATGGCCTCCACGCTGACGAGCCCCTTCCTCGACGCCGGCCGTGAGGTCGTCATCGTCGACGCCGTCCGCACCGCGATGGGGCGCTCGCATCCCGAGAAGGGGGCGTTCCGCGACACCCACGCGGTCGACCTCCTCGAGACGACCGTCACCGCGCTCGTCGATCGCAACGGGCTCGACCCCGCCGTGGTCGAGGACCACATCGCCGGCTGCACCGCGCCGTTCGGCGAGCAGTCCCGCAACATCGCGCGCAACGCGTGGCTCCAGGCCGGCTACCCCTACACGGTCCCCGGCATCACGATCGACCGCCGCTGCGGCTCGGCCCAGTCCGCGGTCGCCTACGGCGCGTCGCTCATCGCCTCCGGCACCCACGAGCTCGTCATCGGCTCCGGCGTCGAGCACATGCAGCACGTGCCGATGCCCTCGGTGGGGGAGACGGAGAAGCTCTACGGCCCGGCGTGGCAGGCGAAGCTCACCGACCGCTACGACGTGAAGGGCCAGGGCTGGAGCGCCGAGGAGATCGCAGTGAAGTGGGACATCTCTCGCGAGGAGATGGACGCGCTCGCCGTCGAGTCCCACGCCCGCGCCCAGCGGGCGACCGAGGAGGGACGGTTCGCGAACGAGATCGTCCCGGTGCAGACCCCGCACGGGATCGTCGACCGCGACCAGGGCATCCGCCCCGGCACGAGCATGGAGAAGCTCGCGGAGCTGAAGACGCCGTTCCGCGAGCACGGTCGCGTTACCGCTGGCACCTCGTCGCAGATCTCCGACGGCGCGGCGTCGGTCCTGCTCGCCTCGCGGGCCGCCGCCGAGCGCCTCGGATTGCGCGTCCGCGCGCGGATCGTCGACCAGGTGAGCGTCGGCGTCGACCCGGTCCTCATGCTCACAGGCCCGATCCCGTCGACGGAGAAGCTGCTCGCGCGGACCGGCCTCACGATGGACGACATCGATCTCTTCGAGTGCAACGAGGCGTTCGCGTCGGTCGTCCTCGCCTGGGCGCGCGAGACGAAGCCCGACATGGCGAAGGTCAATGTCAACGGTGGCGCGATGGCGATCGGCCACCCCGTCGGGATGACGGGCGCGAGGCTCTACGGCACGCTGCTGAACGAGCTCGAGCGCACGGGCGGCCGCACCGGCCTGCTCACCATGTGCTGCGGCGGCGGCATCGGCGTCGGCGCGATCATCGAGCGCCTCGACGGCTGAGCGACCGGACCGCGACCCCATGCTCCCCGGTGCCGACCTCGACCTCGCCCGCCTCGTGCGCGCGGGGGAGGGGATCGTCGCCGGCAACCTGTGCGCGGAGCCGACGGGGCTCGTCGACGCCGCCTGGCGAGCGGCCGCCGAGGTCGACGACCTCACGGTCTTCCTCGGCATGTCGGTCCACGACCACGCCCCCGCGGTCCCCGAGGGGCGCGTCCGCGTCCTCTCCTACGGTGGGCTCGGCCGCACCGGGCGGCTGCCCGGCCTCGAGGTCGTCCCGACGCACTACTCCGGCATCCCGCGCCTCTTCGCCGAGCGGCGGATCCCCGCCGACGTCGTGCTCCTCCAGGTCGCTTCGCCCGACGAGGACGGCAACTGCTCGTTCGGCGCGGGCGTCGACTACCTCGCCGACGCGATCGCCCACGCGCGTCTCGTCGTCGCCGAGGTCAACGAGCTCTGTCCGCGGGTCGGCGGCGCGACC
>JBFIDS010000164.1:0-7306 GCA_041603715.1 Paraconexibacter sp.
CCTCCGACGGGCCCGACGACCGCAACGCCCTCCCGAAGGTCGCCTTCGAGCTCTGCAGCCGGATCAACCGCGTGACCCCGGTGACGGCGGGCGGCCTGCTCACCCTCGCCATGCTCGGGCTCGGCGGCCGTTCGCTCACCGTGCCCGAGATCCGCGGTCGGCTGGAGCCTATCCTCGACTACGCCCGGCGGCGCGGGCTGCCCGGCGCGTCGGTGATCGACCGCCTCTCGCGACCGGTCGGCATGCAGCAGGCGCTCGACGACCTCACCGAGGCGGGGGTCGTGTCGCGCTATGCGGACGGGCTGGAGCCCGTCTACGCGATCGGGCCGGAGAACGAGCTCGTCGCCGCCTTCTACCGCAACGGGGTCATCCACTGGTTCGTGAACCGCGCGATCACCGAGCTCGCTCTGCTCGAGGCGGCCGAGTCCGAGGACCCCGTCTCGGTGGCGTGGCACGAAGCGCTACGCCTCCGCGACATCCTGAAGTTCGACTTCTTCTTCAGCGACAAGGAGACGTTCCGGCTCGAGACGCTCGAGGAGCTCGCGCTCATCGACCCCGAGTGGGCGGACCCCGCGCGCGATTCCCTCGACGCCGTCGGCCGCGCGCTCGCCGGATCGGGGGCGATCGTCGCCCATCGCGTCCTCGTCTCGTTCGTCGAGGCCTACGCCGTCCTCGCCGACTGCCTCGCGCGCCACGGAGACGCCGACGTCGAGCGCGACGCCCTCGTGCGCGAAGGGCTTTCGGTGGGCGAGCAGTACCGGCGTCAGGGCCGCATCACCAGTGGCGAGGCCGTGTCGCGCGAGCTGCTCTCCACCGCATGGTCGCTCGCAGCCAACCGCCGACTCGTCTCCACGGACGGGCCCCGCGCCGATCTCGCCGCCACACGAACCGCGTTCGCCCGGGAGCTCGACCGGCTCGCGGAGCGGATCCGCCTGATCGAGCGCCTCGACCGCGCCGAGAGCGTCAGCCCGAGCGCCGTATGAGCACGATCGCGGACTGCCCGCCCGGCCCGCGCGTCGGCGCCTTCTTCGACTTCGACGGGACCCTCATCGACGGGTTCTCCTCGAAGGACTTCCTCGAGCACCGCCGACGCACCGGCGATCTGCCGGCAGGCGAGGTCGCCCGCCTGCTGCGGGCCTACGTCGAGGTGCGCCAGGGGCGCATGGAGTTCGACGCGTTCATGCGGATGGGCGTTCGCGCGTTCCGGGGGACCGATGAGCGCGATCTCGAGGACCTCGCGCGCACGCTGCTCACCCAGTCGCTCGGCGGCCGGGTCTTCGCCGGTGCGGCGGACCTCGTGCGTGCGCACCGCGCCAAGGGGCACACCGTCGTCATCGCCACGTCGGCCCTCCCGTTCCAGGCCGCGGGGCTCGCCGCCGAACTCGATGTCGAGCACGTGCTCTGCACGCAGCTCGAGTCCCGCGGCGGCATCCTCACGGGACGGATCGACGGACCGGTCGTCTGGGGTCCCGGCAAGGCGGCGGCCGTGCGCGACTTCGCCGCGAGCCACGACGTCGACCTCGCCGAGAGCTTCGGCTACGGGAACGGCGAGGAGGACCTCGATTTCCTGCGCAGCGTCGGCCGACCCACGCCGATCAACCCCGAGCCGGGCCTCGCCCGCGTCGCCGAGGAGGAAGGGTGGGAGGTGCACCGCTTCGCCGGACGCGGCCGGCCGGGTCTGCGCACCCTCGCCGGAACGGCGGGCGCGTACGCCGGGGCCGCGGCCGCGTTCGGTGCCGCCGTCGGCGTCGGCCTCGTCACCCGCGACCGCCGACGGGCGGCGAACACCCTCGTGCAGCTCACCGGCGACGTGCCGCTCGCCCTCGCGGGGGTGCGGCTGAACGTGCGCGGCGAGGAGCACCTGTGGTCGCACCGGCCCGCCGTGTTCATCTTCAACCACACGTCGATCCTCGACGGGTTCGTCGTCATGAAGCTCCTGCGTCGCGACATCACGGGCGTCGCGAAGAAGGAGGTCGCCGCACAGCCGCTGTTCGGGCAGATCGCCCAGCTCACCCAGATGGCGATGATCGACCGCGCGGACAGCGCGAGTGCGGTCGCCGCGCTCGCCCCCGTCGTCGAGCGCCTGCAGGAGGGGTACTCGATCGCGCTCTCGCCGGAGGGGACGCGCGCGCCGACGACGAAGCTGCTCCCCTTCAAGAAAGGCGCCTTCCACATGGCGATGCAGGGCGGGGTGCCGATCGTCCCGATGGTGTTCCGCAACGTCGGTGAGCGCCAGTGGCGGACCGAGCGGGCCATCCGGCCGGGGACGGTCGACATCGTCGTGCACCCGCCCGTCCCCACGGACGACTGGTCGGTGGACGCTCTCGACGACCATGTCGCCGACGTCCGGGCGCTGTTCGAGCGGACGCTCGCGGACTGGCCCGCCTGACGCTCAGCCCTTGACGGCGCGCTCGAGGAGGTACTGCGTCCCCTCGCCCGAGCGGTGCACGCTGCGCAGGCCGCCGTCGCGCAGCGCCGCGTCGAGCTCGTCGAGGCTCACCGCGGAGCCGAGCCAGGCGGGATCGTCCGTCCCCTTGGGGACGCGCCCGCGCAGCCGGTCCCGCAGGCGGGGGCGCGGGAGGTCCCGGCGCGGACGGTGGACCGACGGGTCGTTGCTCAGCTGCACGCACATCCAGCCGCCGGGGCGCAGCACGCGGCCGATCTCGCGCAGGTACCCGAGCGTCACCCGCGGGTCCGGGATGTGCTGGAAGACGACGAACGAGACGACGACGTCCACGGACGCGTCGGGGAGCGGTCGCAGCGTCGTCCCGTCGCCGTGATGGAGCGTCACGCCCGGCACCCCGTCGAGGGCCGCCCGGGCGCGCCCGACCATCTCCGCGCTCACATCGATCCCGTGCACCTCGCGGACCCGGCCCGCGACGGCGCGCGTGAAGCGGCCCACGCCGCAGCCGACGTCGAGGGCGACCCCGTCGGCGGGCAGCGGCGGTGCCCCGCTGCGGGCGAGCATCTCCTCGAGCAGCCGCTCCCCCTCGCTCCAGAACCATGCGTCCTCGTCGCCGGAGCGCTCGCGACCCCCCCGGGCGTCGTAGGCGAGACGGTCGTCGACGAAGTGCAGCGCGTCCTCGCGGGCGCGCGCGTCCCAGAACTCCGCCATGTGCTCGGCCCGCGTGTCGTCGCTGTCCGCCATCGGCGGGCACGGTAGCGTGCGGCGCCGGATGCGGCTCGTCAGCGTCATCGTCCCCGCCCGCGACGCCGCGCCGACGCTGCCTGCGCTCCTCGACGCGCTCTCCGTGCTCGACGTCCCGTCCGGGACGTCGGTCGAGGTCCTCCTCGCCGACGACGGCTCGAGCGACGAGACGCGGCGGATCGCCGAGCACCACGCTCTCGGCGTCCGCGTCCTCACGAGCCCCGGCCGCGGTCCGGCGGCCGCGCGCAACGCCGCCGCCGCGCACGCCGACGGCGAGGTGCTCGCGTTCACCGACGCCGACTGCGCACCGCGGCCACGGTGGCTGCGGGAGGCGCTCGGCGCGATCGACGCCGGCGCCGACCTCGTGCAGGGCACGGTCGGCCCCCCCGAGGGCGCGACCGTCGGCCCGTTCGATCGCACCGTCCGCGTGGAGACGCTCAGCGGGCTCTACGAGACGGCGAACCTCGTCGTCCGTCGCGACGTCTTCGACGATCTCTGCGGATTCGAGAGCTGGCTCGGCACCGCGACCGCGAAGGAGCTCGGCGAGGACGCCTGGTTCGGCTGGAGGGCGGTCCGCTCGGGCGCCCGCGTCGTCTTCGCCCCCGGCGCACGGGTCGACCACGCCGTCTTCCCGGGAACGCCGCTCACCTTCGCCAGGGAGCACGCCCGCCTGCGCTTCTTCCCCGCGCTCATGGCCCGCATCCCCGAGCTGCGCAGCCACTTCTGCCCCGACGCCCTGTTCCTGTCGCGCCGCACCCGCGCGTTCGACGCCGCGCTCGCGGGCATCGCCGTCGCCGGGGCGACCCGCCGCCCCACCCCGCTCCTCGCGACCCTCCCCTACGCCCGACTCCTCTGGAGCACCGCCCGCCCCTGGGGCCCACAGGCCCCCAAGGTGGCCGCGGCCCACCTCACCGCCGACACGGTCGGAGCCGCCGCACTGGCGGCAGGCTCCATCAAGGCCCGCAAGCTCCTGCTCTGAGCCACGTCCCCGGGGCCGATCCGCCGCCATCGCTGACGGAGCCGCGCCCGGGGTTCACGTCCCCACCCTCGCCACACCCGCCCGGTAACACGCAGCCCCCCCAGGTGTACGACGTAGTCGATGGCCACCCCCCTGGACTCCCTCGAGCGCCTCGGCGACGCCTTCGCCGCGGACGCGGCGATCGAGCGCAAGCGCATGCTCGTCATCGTCAACCCCTACGCGACGACGGTGAGCGACCGGCTCAAGAACCTCGTCGTCTACGCCCTCCAGGGCCGCTACGAGGTCGAGGCCATCGACACGCAGAAGCGCAACCACGCGACGGAGCTGTGCCGCGAGGCCGCGCAGGAGGGCTACGACGTCGTCGTCGCCTTCGGCGGGGACGGGACGGTGAACGAGGCGGCCAACGGCCTGGCGGGTTCCGCGACCCCGCTCACCACGTTGCCCGGCGGCTCGACGAACGTGTACTGCCGCATGCTCGGGATCCCCGCCGAGATCGTCGACGCGACCGAGCACCTCCTCCGCGTCGCCGACACGTGGGCGCCGCGCACCGTCGACCTGGGCCGTGTCAACGACCGCTGGTTCACGTTCTGCTCCGGGGTCGGCCTCGACGCGAGCGTCGTCGAGCGCGTCGACTCTCACCCCCGCCGCAAGGCGAAGTACGGGCCGTTCTACTACACGTACGCCGCGACGACGACGTTCCTCAAGGACTACGTCGTCAACCCGCCGCGCCTCGAGGTGGTCCTCCCCGACGGGACCGCGATCCCCGGGGTGACGACGCTCGTGCAGAACGCGGACCCCTACACGTACTTCAACAGCTGGCCGATCCACGCTGCCGAGGCCGTCGCGCTCGACTCGGGGACGCTGTCCGCCGTGGCCCTCTCGAGCTCCTCCCCGACGGTCATGCCGGGCGTCACCTGGCGGATGTTCTCCAAGAACAGCCGCATCGAGAAGCACCGCCGCGTCACCGGCGCGCACGACCTCACCGCGTTTCGCGTGCGAACCACCGACGACCGCCCGCTGCCGGTCCAGGTCGACGGCGACTTCATCGGGTGCTCCGAGGAGGCCGTCTACACGGTCACCCCGGGCGCGCTCACCGTCATCGCCTGACCGGTCGCGGCCCGGCCGGCCGGACCGCCCCGGAGCCGTCGCGCCCACCGAGCGGCGCGTCGGCGATGCTCGCGTCAGTCCTCGACCACGATCGTGGTCGAGGGGCCAACGTTCCGCGGGACGCCGGGTCAGGCGACACCCGCCTCGCGCGCACGCCAGATCCGCACGTACGCCGCCTGGGTGAGAACGGCGGCGCCGACGCTCGCGACGACGTGCTCCTCCCCCGCGGCGCTCACCGCGACGAGGAACGGGAACGCGATGAGGATGTAGCGCATCGCAGGAGGCCGCGGGAGACCTGCGACCGGCACCCCGTGCTCGCGGGCGGCCGCGAGCTCGGCCGCGAGCGCGGCACCGAGCCCGGCGAGCCCGGCGGCCGACGTGATGATCGCGCTCACACCGGCGAGCGCGAGGCCGAGGAGGACGACGGCACCCCCGATGAGGGCGAGGACGAGGCGGTCGGTGAGCACGCCGGGAGGGTACGCGGCCGGGCGGCTCAGCCGGCGCCCGGCGTGACCCGGTAGGCGTCGAAGACGCCCTCGATGTTGCGCAGGCGGCCGATGGTCGCCTTGAGAGCCCGGGTGTCCCCCACCTCGACGACGAAGCGGTTCTGGACCATCGGCGGCTGCACGGTGCAGCGGGCCTCCACGATGTTGATCCCGGCCTCGCCGAACGTCCGCGAGAGGTCCTCGAGCAGGCGATGGCGGTCCCACGCGTCGACCTGGAGCTCCACGCGGAACGCCGTCTCGTGGTCGCCCTCCCAGTGCACGCGGCAGAACCGCTCGGGGTCCTTGCGCAGGGCCGCCGCGTTCGGGCAGTCGTCCCGGTGGATCGTGATCCCGCGGCCGAGGCTCACGTACCCGACGATCGGATCGCCCGGCACGGGGCGACAGCACTTCGCGAGGCGCAGCAGCACGTCGTCGACGCCCTCCACGACGATGCCGTAGCTCGAGGACTTGCCGGTCGGCTGACGGCGCTGTCTCCGGCTCGAGACGAGCGTCTCGGCCGTCGTCTCGTCGGAGTCGGCGGCCTCGCCCTGCTTGAGCCGCTGCAGGACCTTGTTCGTGACGACACGCGGGCTGATCTTCGCCGCGCCGAGCGCGATGTAGAAGTCGTCGGCCTTGCGGAAACCCATCTCGCGGATCACGTCGGCGAGCAGCGGGGACCCCGTGATCTTCTGCGCGGGGAGCCCGGCCTTCTTGAGCTGCTCCTGGAGGATCTCCCGCCCGGTGTGCTCGGTGTCCTCCCGCGACTCCGCCTTGAACCAGGCCTTGATCTTGTTGCGGGCGCGGGTCGTGCGGACGAGGCCGAGCCAGTCGCGGGACGGACCACGGTCGCGCTTGGAGGTGAGGATCTCGACGATGTCGCCCGACCGCAGCTCGTAGTGCAGCGGGACGATCTTGCCGTTCGCCCGAGCCCCGACGCAGCGGTGCCCGACGTCGGTGTGCACCTCGTAGGCGAAGTCGAGGGGGGTCGCCCCGGAGGCGAGCGACTTCACCTCGCCCTTCGGCGTGAAGACGAAGACCTCCTCGTCGAAGAGGTCCGCCTTCACCTGCTCCATGAACTCGCGCGGATCGACGTTCTCGGCGCTGTCGTCGAGCATCGAGCGCAGCCACTCGAGCTTCGCCTTGCCGTCGGTCGGGACCTCGGGCCCCTTGCGCTGGCCGGGCGCCCCCTGCTTGTAGATCCAGTGGGCGGCCACGCCGAACTCCGCCATCGCGTGCATCTCGACGGTCCGGATCTGGATCTCGAGAGGCAGCCCCTCGGGCCCGATCACCGTCGTGTGCAGCGACTGGTACATGTTGAACTTCGGCATCGCGATGAAGTCCTTGAAGCGCCCCGGGAGCGGCTTCCACAGCGAGTGGATGACGCCGACCGCTCCGTAGCAGTCCTTCACCGAGCCGACGATGACCCGCATGGCCGTGAGGTCGTAGATCTCGTTGAACTCGCGGCCCTTCTTGGCCATCTTGTCGTAGATGGAGTAGAAGTGCTTGGCACGCCCCAGGATGTCGGCCGGGATGTCCACCTTGTCGAGCTCGGTCGCGAGCAGCTCCCCGGCCAGCTCGACCTGGGCC
>JBFIDS010000165.1:0-7305 GCA_041603715.1 Paraconexibacter sp.
CGTCGACCCGCCGCGGATGGGCGCGGGGGTCAAGGGGCCGCCCGCGGGCGCGCCGGGGGTGGCCGTGCCGCCCGGGGCCGGGGCCCCGCCCGGTGCCGTGCCTCCGCCCGGTGCGGTGCCCCCGCCCGGTGCGGTGCCCCCGCCCGGTGCGGTGCCCCCACCCGGTGCGGTGCCCCCGCCGGGCGCGCCGCCCCCGCCCGGCACGGGAGGCGCAGGCCGCGGGGCGGGCACGTCGGCGGGGCCCCAGTCGGGGTGGCTCGCGCCGGGGATGACGAGCCGGTCGTCCTCGGTGGGCGTCCCGCAGTCCGTCGTCATGTCCGGGATCGCGATCGTGTGGATCCCGTCGGGTTCGGCCCACGCGACCCGCGAGCCGTCCGGCGACCAGCTCGGCCCGTCGTAGGCGTGCCCGTTCGTGTTCGTCAGCTGGTAGCAGGGCTCGGGGACGTGCGGGTAGCCGCCCGTCGCGCGGTAGAAGCGGATCGACGAGTCGTCATCGCCCGCGACGAACGCGAGCTTCTTCGCGTCGCGCGTCTGCTCGCCGTCCCGCAGGCCGTCGGCGCCGGAGTCGCTGAACCAGCGCGACAGGCCCCCGGCACCGCCGGCGTGCTCGTCCCCGGGCGAGTAGAGCACGACGTCCTCGTTGAGCGGCTGGGACGGGTCGGAGAGGAGGACCTCGTTGTCCCCCGTCCACCCGGCGTGGACCCACCCGCTCTGGCGCTTGAAGCCCGGCTCGTCCACCCGGTGATCTGGTGGGTGCGGGTGAAGCCGGTGCCCTGGTAGAGCTGCTTGACGTAGCAGTTCGTCGGGTTGCAGTACGGGTCGTAGCCCGTGTACTGGAAGTAGTAGGTGTAGGCGATCTTCGTCCCGTTCGGTGAGACCGTCGGGTCGAACGGCCCCTGGAACTGGGTGCCGGGCTGGCCGCTGCTCACCGGGGTGAGGATGTCGTGGACGAGCGTGCCGTCGCGCTCGAGGGTGTGGATGCGGTCCCCCTTCAGGGCGACGAGCCGCCCGAGGTCGGACTGGCTGACGGTGCTGTAGCCGCCGGTCGACGTGACCTGGAACGCCTGGGATCCGTCGGGCTCGGCGAGCCACAGGTCGCCGCCCTTCACGTAGGCGATCGAGTCGGCCTGCGCGGGAGCGGCGAGCCCGAGGCCGGCGAGCGCGGCTGCGGCGAGGGCGGGGATGACATGGGAGAGAGCTGCGGGACGTGTCATGGATCGCATCCTGCGGTCCGCTCCCGATCCCCACCACGGGGACCCACCCCAGGGTGCACCCCAGGGTTGCCGGAGACGGCCGGACGCGGGGCCGCATGAGGCGGACGCCGTCCGCACGCGCGGAGACCAACGTGGCGCGCGAGTCTCCCCGACCGCGACAACCTCGCACCTCGCCTGTTAGCGTCGACGCCACGGTCAGAGCTCGGCGCACTTTCGAGACACTGACGAGGGAGGACCGATGCGGGGACGAGGAACGACAGGATCGATCGGTCGTGTCGCGGCCTCTGCGCTCGCCGGCGCCGCCGCCGGCCTGCTCGCCCTCCCGGGCGCAGCGACCGCGGCCGGCGGGTCCTGGGCGCCGGGTCCCGACCTCGCCGACAGCCGCGTCTCGGCCGCCGCCGCGCAGATCGGCGACTCCGTCCTCATCGCGGGGGGCCGCCCGATCTCGGGACCCACGGCGACGGCGACCGCGGAGCGTCTCGTGGTGGGGCCCGCGTGGGCGGGGACCGGTGGCATGAACGTCGCCCGGGCGCGTCATCTGCCGGCGGTGCTGCCCGGGAACCAGGTGCTCGTCGCCGGCGGGGTGGCGGACACGGCGAACGGGGCTGCGCTCGCGAACGCGGAGGTCTGGAACCCGCTCAGCGGCACGTTCACGCCGACCGGGCCGATGAACGCGCCGCGCCAGGCGTTCACGCTCACCGCGCTCCCGTCGGGACACGCGGTCGCGACCGGCGGATCGGCCACGGCGACCAGCGGAGCGGGTGCGGCGAGCGCCGAGATCTTCGACCCCGCCTCGGGGAGATGGGTGCCCACCGGGTCCCTCAACGCCGGCCGGCTCGGCCACAGCGCGACGCTGCTGCCGAGCTGTCGGATCCTCATCGTCGGCGACAACCCCGTCGCCGAGCTCTACGACGTCGCGACCGGGACGTTCGCGCCCACGGGCAGTGAGACCGGCCAGCGCAGCTATCACACGGCGACCCTCCTCGCCGACGGGCGCGTCCTCCTCGCCGGCGGCGTGAGCGGCGGGAACGTCCCGCTCGCGACCGCGAACGTCTACGACCCCGCCACCGGGGCCTTCACGCCGACCGGTCCGATGACGTCGCCGCATTCGCAGGGGTCCGCGACCCTGCTCCGTGACGGTCGCGTCGTCGTGAGCGGCGGGTTCTCCGCGACGAACGTCCTGACGGCGGCCGTCGACGTCTACGACCCGACCACGAACACGTGGAGCGCCGGGCCGCCGATGCCGTACACGAGCTTCGACTCCGCCTCGTTCACGCAGGCCGACGGACGCGTCCTCGTCGTCGGCGGCTCGTTCGACCCCGGCAGCGGCCGCTCGACGGCGTTCTACACCCCGGACGACCTGGGCCGCCCCCCGGTCGTCGCACCCACCCCCGGGAGCTGCGCGGTCGGCGTCGGCGCGCCGACACCCCCGACCCCGCCGTTCGTCCCCGCCCCCGTGGCGCCGCCGGCGATCGCCGCTCCGCCCGCGACGACACCGCCGGTGACGGGTCGCTTCCCGGCGAAGCTCCAGGTGCGCCGCGCGAGCGTCAGCGACGGCGAGCTCGACGTGCTCGCCGACATCACGGCGCGGGCCAACGGCGACGACGTGAAGATCGAGTTCCACGCCGCCGGCGTCCGCACGCGGTTCACCGAGGAGGTCGAGGACGGGCGCCTGCGCTTCACGCGCAAGCTCACGGGCAAGCAGCGGCGCGTCCGCACCGGGATCATCACCTACGAGTACGAGGGGAACGCCCGGGTCCGGCCGACCGAGGTGCGGCTGCGCGCCGCGAACGGGCGTGCGCGCCTGAAACGCGGGACGCTCTCCCTCCGCGACGGCCGTCTGCGCGCCTCGGGGACGATCAGCAGCCGGGCGAGCGGCGTCGTCCGGCTGATCTTCACCTGGAACGGCGCGGATGGGACGCCGCAGGAGCACCAGGCCCGCGCGCGGATCCGTGACGGCCGCTGGTCGACGTCCACGGTCGTGCCGACCGGTGGGCGGGCGGGCGGCTATCTCAACATGCAGTACACGGGCAACCAAGGGCGGCGGATGCGCGGGGAGCAGACCGCCAAGCAGGTCGACGCGTCGCGGTGAGCGGGCGCCGCGTGCCTCAGCTCGCGAGCGACAGCTCGCGGCGGCGCACGGCGAACTCGCCGCAGACCTCGGCGAGGATCGTGAGCATCGCGGCGGTCGCCGGTGACTCGTATCCGTCGCGCAGCGTCGCCGCGTAGATCCGTCGCACGGGGGTCGCTCCCGTGACCGCGCGGACGACGACGTCGTCGCGGACCGCGACGAGCGCGAGATCGGGGATCAGGGACACGCCCATCCCCGAGGCGACGAACCCCTGGATCGCGAGGTAGTCGTCGGAGTGGAAGGCGATCGTCGGATCGAAACCCGCGGTCGCGCAGGCCCGCAGGAGGATCTGGCAGTCCGGGCACGTCCCCATCGAGCCGAGGATCCACGGCTCCCCGGAGAGATCGGCGAGCCGCAGCTCGGGCTTCGTCGCGTGCGGGTGCCCGATCGGCAGCATCACGTACATCGGGTCCTCGAGGAGCGGAGTCCGCGTGACGCCGTCGGCCGGGTCGTCCTGCTCGGCGTCGATGCTGAGCGCGATGTCGCACTCCCCGGCCCGCAACGCCGCGAGGCCCACCTCGGGTTCCGCGGGCTCGAGGCTCAGCTCGACCGCCGGATGCCGCGCCCTGAACTCGGCGATCGCCCGCGGGACGATCGTCGCGCCCGCCGAGGGGAAGGAGCACAGCCGCAGACGGCCACCACGCAGTCCGGCGATCGCCTCGAGCTCGGCCTCCGCGTCCGCGAGCCGGGCGAGGATCGCCTCGGCGTGGCGGACGAGGACGTCTCCGGCGTCCGTGAGGCGCACCCCGCGCGAGGAGCGCTCGACGAGCGTCGTCCCCGCCTCGCGTTCGAGCGCCGCGATCTGCTGCGAGACGGCCGACTGCGTGTAGCTGAGCGACTCCGCCGCGGCGGAGAACGATCCGCGCAGGGCGACCTCGCGCAGCACCCGGAGGCGCTTCACGTCGAGCATCAGCACAGCTTATATGCGCACGGTGGAAATGTCATTTGTGCTGATGGGCCGCACGCAGAACACTGAATGCATGTCCATCGTGCCTACCCCTCCCTCCCCCTCCCCGGTGATCGCGATCCGGGCGGCGACCGTGGACGACGTCGCCGACGTGCGCCGGATCGCGACCCTCGACAGCGCGCCGGTCCCGGCCGGCGATCTGCTGCTCGGCATCGTCGACGGAGTTCCGCTCGCCGCGCTCTCGGTCGACGACCCCGCGACCGTCGTCGCCGACCCCTTCCACCCCACGGTGGAGGTCGTCGAGCTGCTGCGGATCCGCGCCGGCCGGCTCCGCGCGGCGCGAACACGGCAGCTCACGACGGGGCGCCGCGCGCGGCTCGGCCTGCGCCGTCGCCGGGTCGCCTGAGGCGGCACGCGGCCCCGGCCCCCGGCGGGTGTTCGACGACGTTCCGGGCTAGCCGGAAGGTCCTCGAACACCACGGGCGCCGGGCGCCCGGAGGGGCGTGTCCGGCGGGGCGGTAGGTTGCGGCCATGGCCCTCTCGCGCGACTTCACCTGGCAGGACGGCGACCGGACGATCCGCTTCGGCCGCGGCGCCCTCGGCGAGGCCGCCGACCTCCTGGGCTCCGGCTACGTCCTCCTCACGACGAGACGGGGGCGGCAGATCGCCCCGCACGTCGTCGACGCCGCCGACGAGGTGCACGACATCCCCGACGGCTACGTCGAGACGCTCGCCGACGACGTCGTCGAGCGTCTCGGGGTGACCGACGCGACGCTCGTCGTCGGGCTCGGCGGCGGGCGCGTCATCGACACCGCCAAGGCGGTGGCCGCCGCCACCGGCCGCGACGCGGCGGCGATCCCGACGACGCTCTCGGCCGCCGAGATGACGTGGGTGCACCGGCGCGCGGCGAGCCACCCGGACTCGCCCGCGACGCGACCGAGGATCGTCATCAACGACCCCGCGATCAGCGCGTCCCAGCCGCTCGACGAGCTCGCGGCGAGCAGCGCGAACGCGCTCGCCCACGCCGTGGAGGGGCCGCTCACCGTCCGCACGTCGCCGGTCCCCGCGCTCGTCGGCCGCGAGGCGGCCCGTGTCCTCCACGTGGCCTGGCGCGACGAGGAGGCACCGGACCGCGATCTGCTCGCGCTCGGCGCCCTTCTCTCCGGCTACAGCATCGACGGTGCCTGGTACGGGCTCAGCCACGTGTGCTCGCAGACCCTCGTCCGCGTCGGACCCGTCCCTCACGGCCCCGCGAACGCGGTCGTCCTCCCCCACACGACCGCGGCGCTGCGCAGTCGCTTCCCGGTCGAGGTCGACACGCTCGACTCGGTGCTCGACGACGAGAGCGCCGAGACGTTCGCGGCGCGTCTCGCCGGCCTCGCGGGCGCGTCGCGCATCCGCGACCTCGGCGTGCCCGAGGAGCGCCTCGACGCGTGCGCGGACGCCGCGGCCGCTCGGCCCGAGCTGGAGCTGACGCCCCCCCGGGCCACCCGCGAGGAGCTGCGCGCGATCTACGGCGCCGCGTGGTGAGCGGCGCCCGACGCGGCTGACGGGGGTCGTCGGGCCACACCCGGCCCTCGTCAGACGAGGCGTCAGGTCACGATCGCCGGACCGGGTCCCGCGAACGTCACCTGGGGACGACGACGGACCCCGGAGGGGACGACGGGGAGCGCGGCGCTGCGGGGCGGGCTCGCCCGGCGCGGCGCGGCGGACTAGGAGATGCGCAGCAGGACGATCGTGTTCACGACGAACAGGATCGCGAAGCCGACGGTCCAGCGGTTCAGGTTGCGCTCGACGAGCGACCCGCCGCCGAGGCGACCGACGCCGCTGCCGACCCCGAACGCCCCCGAGAGACCCGCGTCCTTGCCCGAATGCAGGAGCACGAGGACGATGAGGGTCACCGAGATGACGATCTGGACGAACTCGAGGATCGTTTCCACAGGCGGGATGGTAGCCGGATCAGTTCGTGCCGGAGTCGTCGTCCACGGCGAACCCGAGCGCGTCGAGGCGCTTCAGGATCTCGATCGCCTCCGCGCGGAGCACCCGCGCCTGGGCGCGATGGTCCTCGTCGGAGAGCTTGCCGGTGTCGTGGTCGAGGTCGAGCTCGCGGATCTCGCGGTACTTGGCCTCCCGCGCGGCGAGCAGGTCCTCGATCTCGGCGGTCTCGTCGCTCGCGGTCGCCGCGGCACCACCGCGGAGGGGCCGGGCGACGATCCACACGACCCCGGCGAGCAGGGCCGTGACGGCGAGGAACGCGAGGACGTCCACGGTTCCGGTGTCCCGCCCGCCCGGGCTCAGGCCCGGCCGAGCTCCTGCGCCACGCGCGCGGCGAGACGGGCGTCGGCGAGTCGGCGCGCGCCGCTCGCCGCGGGCCACAGGGTGACGATGCCCCCGAGGAACACGATGATGCCGCCGATCCAGATCCACGTGACCATCGGGCTCACGATGACCCGGAACGTCGCCGGCGGAGGGTTCTGCTCGTAGCTGCGCAGGATGGTCCGCAGCGCGGCGCCGATGAGCTCGCCGGCCGCCTGCGGCGTCACCGCGTCACCGGCCTGCTCGAGTCCCTGACGGAACCCCTCGTCGAGCGCGCGGACCCGCGGGGAGAGGGCGGCGACGTCCGGCGACACGGCCGTCCAGAGATCGCGGTACCACCCGGCGTCCATCGCGATCTCGCTCGTCGCCTCGCCCTCGAAGAACGCGGCGATCGGCCGGGCGGCGAACGCCGAGGAGTTCGGCGGGTAGAAACCGCGCTCGGGCTGGAGCGTCCCGAGCGACTCGCCGTCCCGGCTCACCGCGAGCCGCGCGCCGAAGACGAGGCGCTCGACGCGGCCCTCCTGGCTGTCGATCCGCGTGACCGGGCGCTCGTAGCGCACGTCGTAGCCGTTGACCGTGATCGTGTCGCCGGGCTGCAGGCGCGCGTCGCGCGAGTGCTCGTAGGCGGAGCTCGCGGCGACGCCGACGAAGAGGACCGCCATGCCGAGGTGGATGATGTAGCCGCCGTAGCGCCGGCGGTTACGGCGCACGAGCGAGACCACGGCGAGCGGCACCGC
>JBFIDS010000166.1:0-7286 GCA_041603715.1 Paraconexibacter sp.
ACGTCGACATCGACGACGGCCCGATCGGGCGCGACGCCCGCGCCACGGTCCGGCTTCGTGGGGTCGCAGGAGCGACCTACGTCGAGATCGACCCGGGCGACGTCTCCGACCCGCTCCCCGAGAACTCCCTCCTCCCGCGAACCCGGACCCGCAGCGGCGTCGAGCTCATCGACGTCGTCAGCGCATTCGATCCCACGACGGTCGCCGCCGTCCGGCGCACGCTCGGCGCCTACGGCAATGGGCTCGTCGGACGCGGCGCGGATCTCGGGCGCGCGCTCGGCGACCTCGACCCCGCGCTCCGCACGACGACGCCCCTGCTCGAAGCGGTGACACGCCCGACCGGCGAGCTCGCCGGGCTCCTCCAGGGGGTGCGCCGCACGCTCCGAGGGGTCGCGCCGCCCGGCGCCACCGACCTGAGCGACCTCCTCCCACCCGCCGCCCGCACGCTCGAGACGACCGCCCGCCATCGCGGCGCGATCCAGGACACGATCGACGGCGTCGCGCCGCTGGGTGCGACGGCAGCACGGGTCCTCCCGGCCACCGACGCGCTCCTCACCGACCTGACACGGGCGAGCCGCGACCTCGCGCCGATGGCCGGCTCCCTGCGCCGGGCACTCCCGCAGGTCGCCCGTCTCCTGCGTGAGGGCCACACCCTGCGGTCGGTGCGGACGCTCGCACGCGCGGCCCGCCCCGCACTCGCGGCCGCGACACCGGTCCTCCGCGAGGTGACCGCGTCAGCCGCGTCGCTCGCCCCTCTCGCCGACCCGCTCCAGCGACTCTCCGCGCATCTCGCCCGCTATGAGCGTGACCTGTTCCTCGCCCCGCACGGGTTCACCGAGTGGGGCCGCTTCCGCTACGACCTCGGTCAGGCGCGCGGGGCGCGCGCCGTCCGATTCCTTCCGGTGTTCACCTGCATGCGGGCCCGCGTTCCGTACCCGGAGCCCGGCGAGGCCCTCACCCACTCCGAGGGGTGCACCCCATGACCGGCAAGGGATCCCTCGCCGAGCGTCGGCGGCTCGACGCGGACACCTACGGGGGCCGCCGCCGGCTCCAGGGCGCACTCGTCCTCGTGGCCTGCCTCGCGATCGTCGTCGTCCTGTACGCGAAGCCGGACCCGTTCGCCGACACGCGGACGGTGCGGATCGCAGTCGACGACGCGGACGGGACGGAGATCGTCGGCGGCGAGGTCCGCATGGGCGGCACCCCGGTCGGCCGCGTGACGAACCGGCGTCGCGTCGGTGACGACGCGGTCCTCGAGCTCGAGCTCGAGCGCGACGCCGGCGCGGTGACGACGATGGCGACCGCGGAGATCCGGCCGCGCACGGCGTTCGAGGGCCCGGTGTTCATCGACCTCGATCCCGGGCCCCCGGGCGCGCCCGACCTCGAGGACTCGACGCTCCCGAACGACCGCAGCCGCAACTACGTCCCGCTCCCGCAGGCGCTGCGCTTCGCGCAGCCGGAGATCCGCGCGGCGCTGCAGGCGTCGCTCGGCGAGCTACGCGCCGCGACGAGCGAGACGGGTTCCCGCGGTCTGCGACGGGTCCTGCGTGCCGCACCCGGGCTCACCGAGAAGATCGTCCCGGCCGCCCGTGCGGCCCGCGGCGCGACCGGGACCGAGCTGTCGGGTGCGATCGCCTCGATGGCCGAGACGACGCGCGCGATCGCCCGGGAGAGCGACAACTTCATTTCGGGCGGGCGCGCCGGGCAGCGTGCGTTCCGCTCGCTCAACGCCGACGGCGGAGCCCCGCTCGGGCGGACGGTTGCCGACCTCGACGCCCGCCTCGCGTCGCTCGACGCCGGCGGGCGGCGCCTCGCTGCTCTGGTCGGGACCGTCCGCGACGTCGGCACCGAGCTGCGGCCGGCACTGCGCGAGCTCGTCCCCACCGCAGCGGTCCTCGCCCCGTTGCTGCGGTCGGCTCCTGCGACGCTCGAGGATGCCGCCCCCCTCCTCCGCGACGTCCGTGCGGTCGTCCAGGAAGGGGGGGCCGCGGCCGCGCCGGGGCGCACGCTCCTCGAGAACCTCCGGCCCACGCTCGCCCTCCTCGACGACTCCCTCCTCCCCGCGCTGCTGCGACCGAGCGAGCTCGGGATCCCGACGTATCTCCAGTTCATCAGCCTCTTCCAGGGGGGCGGCGGCGCGTCGCGCGGCTTCCAGACCCCCGCGCAGGCCGGGTTCCCGAGCACCGGCGCCGGCCACTTCATGCGCTTCAACGCGCGCTTCTTCACCGGCATGGGGTTCCCCCTGCCCTCGTGCGCGCTCCTCGAGCAATTCAGCCCGCAGCTCGCCGCGGCCTTCACGGGCATCGGAGGGTGCGCGCCATGAGCGATCGCGTGGTCTCGTCGCGGACGGTCCCGCTCGGGCGGCTCATCATCCTGCTGCAGGCCCTCATCGCGCTCGCCTTCACGGTCTACATCCTGCGCGGGGACCACGTCCGCATCCCGCTCCTCAGCTCGACCGATTCGGTGCAGATCGCCTTCGAGGACGCGTCGGGCCTCGGTGACGACGACCGCCACCCGGTGATGATCGCCGGGGTCCGCGTCGGCGAGATCACCGACGTCGCCTACCGCGACCGTCGGGCCGTCGCGACGGCGCGACTCGACGGCGGGACGGCCGACCGCCTACGACGCGACGCGACCGCGGTCGTCGTCCCGCGCTCGGCCCTGCAGGACCAGACGGTCGAGCTGTCGCCCGGCACCGCCCAGGCACCGCTCGGGGACCGGATGATCGAGGTCGACCGCCGCGCAGCGCCGGTCGAGCTCGACCGCGTCGTCGCGACGCTCGACGCGGACACCCGCGCGCAGACCCAGATCCTCCTCGGTGAGCTGGAGCGTGCGACGGACGACGCGGGGCCCGCGCTGCGCGCCGGGATCCGCGCGCTCGGCCCGGCCCTCGACTCGAGCCGCCGCGTGGCGGACGCGCTCGCCGACCGGCGCGTGATCCTCACCCGCCTCGTCGGGGAGCTCGACGAGGTCTTCACGACGCTCGCCGGCCGCGAGGCCGACATCCGCGGCTTCCTCGATTCCGGGCGCCGGACCGTCGAGGTCATCGGGGCGCGCGACGCCGAGACCGCGGCGACCGTCCGGGCGCTCCCCGGAACGCTCGCGACCCTCGACACCGCCCTCGACGACACGCGCGCCGTCGCCGATCCGCTCGAGCGAGCGCTCGACGGCCTGCGCCCGGTGGCCGCGCGGCTGCCCGAAGGCCTCGCGTCGACCCGAGAGATCATCCCGTCGGCACGTGCGCTGCTCGACGCGCTCGCGCCGGTGGCGCGCAGTGGCCGGGCCCCGGCGCGGAGCCTCGCCCGCGCCCTGCGGTCGCTCCGTCCCGCCGCGCAGTCGCTCGCCCCCGCGGTCGCCCGCCTCGAACCGGTCCTGAAGGACATCGACGCGAACAAGAGCGGGATCCGGCTCCTCGGCGAGCGGTTCAGCGGCGTATTCTCGACCTCCGACGCGAACGGGCCGATCCTGCGCGGGCTCGGTTTCTTCGAGGCTTTCGACCCGGCAGCGTTCGGTGAGAAGGGCGCAACCGGGTCCCGTCTGCGCGCACTGAAGGCGGACGCCGACGCCGCTCTGGAGTCCCTGTGCCCGGAGAACCTGGTCGCGTGCATCGCGCGCGCGCTCGTCCCCGGGCTCCCCGAGGCCGTCCGGAGCGCGACGGCATCGATCGGGTCCGCGACGCGAGCACGTGCGAGCGCGACGAAGGTCCTTGCCGACCCGGCACGTCGAGCCGCGCTCGGGCTCACGCCCCGACCACGGGAGGCAGGCGGATGAACCTCCGTGTCCCCCGAGTCTCGGCCGGGCTGTCCGTCCTCCTCATCGCGACCGCGATCGCGCTGTTCGTGTACTTCATGGGCCGCTTCGGAGGCCCGGCCGTGTCGCTGGGCGGCGCCCCCTACGCGGTGAACGCGGTCATCCCGGACGCCCAGGGACTCGCGTCGAAGAGCGACGTCCTCGTGCGCGGCGTCAAGGTCGGCGAGGTCGACCGGATCGTGCGCGAAGGCAAGGCGTCTCGCGTCACGTTCCGGCTCCAGGACCGGTACGCGCCCGTCCCCGCTGCCGCAACGGTCCGCGTCGGCACGAAGACCGTGCTGGGCGAGGCGTACGTCGATCTCGACATCGAGCGCGCAGGCCCGCCGCTCGACGACGGCGCGACACTTCCGGCCGACCAGGTCCTCGACGCGGTGGAGCTCGACGAGGCGCTCGGCGCGTTCAGCGCCGCGGCCCGGAAAGACGTGCAGTCGCTCAACCGCACGTTCGCGCGCGGGGCCGCCTCCCCGCGGACGAGCACGCGGGTGTCGCAGACGCTCGGACGCCTCGACGCCCTCACTGCCGAGCTCCGAGCCCTTGGCGCCCTCCTCGAGGGGCAGGAGCGGACCATCGCCGGCGTCGTCGTCGACGGACGCACGACCTTCGACGCCCTCGGCGACCGCGAGGCGGCGCTCACCACCCTCGTCGGCTCGGCCCGCCGGACGCTCGACGCGACCTCCGCGTCGCGGGTGGCGCTCGGTACCGGACTCGATGAGCTCCCGCGTCTCCTGCGCAGCGCCGAGAGGACCCTTCGCATCGCGGAGCCGCTCATCCAGGAGACGCGACCGCTCGCCGCCGACCTGGTGCGGCTGGCCCCCGTGCTGAAGGCTCCACTCGATGACCTCGGCCCCGTCGCACGAAAGGCGTCGCGGGTCCTCGACGCGCTGCCCGCGTTCACCCGTGACGCAGTCCCGACGCTCGCCGCCGCCGGAACGGCCCTCCGCGCCGCGGGACCGGCGGTCGACGTCCTCGAACCCGCGCTGGCGAACCTCGTGCCGATGATCGGGTTCCTCGCCGAGCGGCGCCAGACGGTGTCCGCGTGGTTCGCGAACACCGCCGCGATCGGCGCGAACGGGGACGCGAAGGGCAAGTACGTGAGGTTCAACATCTTCGCCGAGCCGGGAACCGGCTTCGGGGTCGCCGGGTCGTTCTCGAGCAACAGCTACACCAAGCCCGGGGATGCCGCCGCCAACGCTCCGCATCGACCGGGCGACTACCCCCGCCTCCTCCCGTTTCGACCGTAGCTTGCTTTCTGTGCCTATTTGCTCATATGGTTGAACGATGAGAAGAAGGGGCGTCAGGCGAAGGGCCCTCGAGCAACAGGAACCGCGAGCCACGCGCGATCCGGGCGCGCTCCAGCGTGCCGCGTGGGACGCGCTGCGGCCGGTCATGGACCCTGAGCTGCGCCGGTCGATCGTCGACCTCGGAATGGTGCGCCGCCTCACGATCGAGAACGGCGCCGCGGCGGTGACGATCGCGCTCACGACCTCGGGATGCCCGATTCGCGCGGAGTTCGAGCGCGCGGCGACCGACGCCCTGCTCGACGTCGAGGGCATCACGTCCGCCGACGTCGCGTTCAGCGTCCTCGACGACTCCGAGCGCCGCCGACTCCAGGAGGAACTCGGCCGCTCCGCCCTCCCGGCGGGCGCGCTCGCGAAGGTCGGCACGGTGCTCTGCGTCGCGTCGGGCAAGGGCGGCGTCGGGAAGTCGACGCTGTCCGTCAACCTCGCGGCGGCACTCCACGCCCAGGGCCGGAAGGTCGGCGTGCTCGACGCTGACGTGTGGGGCTACTCGCTCCCGCGGATGCTCGGGATCCGTGAGCGCCCGACGGTGAACGAGGACCGCAAGCTGGTCCCCCCTGTCACCGAGGACGGGATCACGGTCATGTCGATCGGGTTCTTCGTCGACGAGGACGCCGCCGTCGTGTGGCGCGGGCCGATGCTGCACAAGGTCCTGACCCAGTTCCTCGAGGACGTCGCCTGGGGCGAGCTCGACGTCCTCGTCGTCGACCTTCCGCCCGGGACCGGTGACGTCTCGATCTCGCTCGCCGAGCTGCTCCCGCAGGCGCGGTTCCTCGTCGTCACGACGCCGCAGGCGGCCGCGCACGGCGTCGCCCGGCGGGCGGCGCGAATGGCGGTCGAGCTCGAGCACGAGCTCCTCGGCGTCGTCGAGAACATGACGACCTACATCGACCCGGACGGGCGGTCACACGCGATCTTCGGGGCCGGCGGCGGCGGCGAGCTCGCGGCGGAACTCGACGTGCCGCTCGTCGGCCTCGTCCCGCTCACGCTCGCGACACGCGAGCAGGCGGACGCCGGACGCCCGATCGTCCTCACCCACCCGGACGATCCGGCGTCGATCGCGATCGACGCGCTCGCGTCGCGTGTCATGGCGCTCCAGCCCCAGCGGCCTCTCCCGATGGCCGTGGGCGCCCCCGTCCCACGGATGGAGCCGCCCACAACAGCTCCGGCGCCGGCCGGTCGGTTCGAGCTGCCGGTCGTCCAGGCGTAGCGGCACAGTCGGGAAGCACGCCACAGGGGCGACGCGCCGCCGCCGTCGAACGACCGGGCGTCCGGGCCGGCTCGCACGATCCGCGGCCGATCGGGGCGCACGTCGATCAGAGGACGACGCCGTCCTCCGGCACGATCGGCAGGCCGGCCTCGACCCACGCGCCCATCCCACCGTCGACGTTGATGACGTCGGGGACCCCGCCGTCCACGGCGGTCTGGGCCGCCTGCGCGCTGCGGTTGCCCGAGCGGCAGATGAACGCGACCGGTCGTCCGGCCGCGCCCTCGCGAATCTCGTCGAGCCGGTCGCCGACCTCGGCGAGCGGGATGTGGGTGGCGAACGACGCGCGGCCGGCCTCCCACTCCTCGTCCTCGCGCACGTCGACGAGGAAGACATCGCCGGCGACGAGGCGCGGCGCGACCTCGGCGGGGGTGACGGTGACGAACGACGCGTCCTGCGCGTCCTGCGGCGGGCTCCCCGGCGACACCGCACCGGGGGTCGTCGCGGCCCCCTCCCGGGAGCCCGCGTCGTCGTCCCCGCAGCCGACCGCCGTGAGCGCGACCGCGGCGAGCGCCAGCACCGACATCCTGATCCTCATCGATCCTCCCTGCGTGTCGTCTTCGTCCTCGTCGCACGGCGGGGGCGTCCGGTCTCGACCGGCAGGCCCGACCGCTCCCAGGCGAGCATGCCACCCCGCACGTTCTTCGCCTCGATCCCCGTGCCGCGCAGCACGGCGACGGCCCGCGCGCTGCGCATCCCGGAGCGACAGATGAACGCGACGGGACCGTCGATCTCGGCGAGCTCGGCGGCCCGTGTCGCGACCTCGTCGACCGGCACGTGGCGCGCGCCCGGCGGGTGACCGGTCGTGAACTCGCCCATCTCGCGCACGTCGACGATGACCAACGCGCCGGAGGCGGCGGCTTGAGCCGCCGCCTCCGGGTCGATCCGCCGCGACGATCCGCGGCGTGTGA
>JBFIDS010000167.1:0-7215 GCA_041603715.1 Paraconexibacter sp.
CCGGCGGCGACCTGGTCGTCGACCATCGACCCGTCGGTGGAGAACAGCGTGTCGGCGTGGCGCTCGAGGACGATCTCGCGGAACGCCGCGTAGACGCCGGCGTGCGGGGGCTCGTAGCGCGTGACGATCTCGACCTCGCCGCGCCGCAGGCACGTCGTGATCTCGATGCGGTCGAGGTCGATCCCGTCGGCGCGTGCGGCGCGCATCGTCTCGGCGATCTCGGACTCGGGGATGCCGAAGAGGCGGATCATCTCCTGGCGGTACTCGACGGCGTGGGCGAGCGCGGCCGTGAACGCGCCGTCGCGGACCGCCGCCTCCCACATCGGCTGCAGCTCACGCGGCGGGCCTGGGAGGACGACGATGAGCGGGGCGTCGCCCTCCCGCGGGCCGACGACGAGGCCGGGAGCCGTCCCGACGGGATCGAGGATGGCGGCGCCGTCGGGCACCATCGCCTGCTTGCGGGCCGACACGCGCAGCGCGTCAGGGTCGAGGTCGGGCCAGCGCTCCAGGAGCGGCTCGACGACCCTCCAGATCCGCTCCTCGAGCGCGGGGTCGTGCGCCATGGCGCGGCCCTGGAAGTCCGCGACCGCCTGTGCGGTGAGGTCGTCCTCGGTCGGGCCGAGCCCGCCGCTCGTGCAGATGAGGTCCATCCCCTCGTCGCGGAAGAACCGCAGCGCCCCCTCGAGGTCGGCGGGACGGTCGCCCACCACCGCGATGTGCGCCGTGTCGACGCCGAGCTCGCGCAGGCGCTCGGCGAGCCACGGGCCGTTGCGGTCGGACACCCGACCGGTGAGCACCTCGGTCCCGGTGACGACGATCCCCGCCCGTGCGGGCCCGGCGGGACGCGCGCTCATCCGCAGACGGGCCGTTCGCCAGGGTCGAGGCGGCGGCGCTTGCCGCCACGGGTGATCTCGTAGCCGACGCCCTCGGCGATCGCGGGCACCGAGCGGTTCTCGCCGTCGATGCGCAGCCGGACCTGGTCGTTGCCGAGGGTGATGCGGAAGCGCGACGAGCGGTACGTCGGGCGCTCGCTCGACGGGTCGAGGATGAGCCCGTCGACGAGCCGCCGGTTCCCCGCGGCCTCCAGGCACACGTAGACGGGGCCGGTCGGGACGATCTGCAGGCGCACGAAGCGGTCGCTCGTCGGCTCGTCGTCCTCGTCGCGCTCGGCGGTCGTCGCCGGTCGCTCCTCCTCGGGCTCGCGCTCGATCGTCGCCGCGGGCTCGTCGTCACCCGGGCTGACCTGCGTCGTGGTCTGCGCGGTCGGTGCACCATCGGGCTCGTCATCGTCGCCCCCGCCCGAGCCGAGGAGGTAGAGCGTCCCCACGACGAGGACGACCGCGAGGCCGATGATGTAGCCGCGCGGGACGCCCTGCGGCTGGGGCCGGCGCCGCCCGCCCTGCTGCTGGACGCCGATCGGGCGCATCTCCGGGTTGTCGGAGGCGCGCTCGTGGCGGAGCTTGTACTCCTCGACGATGAGCTTCGCGTCGAGGCCGAGAGCCTCGGCGTAGGTCCGCAGGAAGGTCTTGACGAACGTCGGGCCCGGGAGGAGGTCCCACTCCTCGTTCTCGAGCGCGCGCAGGTACTTCGCACGGATCTTCGTCTCGGCTTCGATCTCCGAGATGTCGATCCGGGCGCGCATGCGCGCCTCTCGGAGAGTGGGACCGATGTCCGGCATTCGGGGGAGAGGCTACCGGCCCGGGACCCTCACCCCGGCGCCTCCCCACTCTCGGTGGGGTCGGCGAGGACGACGGTGGGGTCGGGCAGTTCGGGGACGGCCTCCTCCACGGGGTCCGGGGTGGACGGGTCGGTGCGCTCGGCGAGCGCGGCGAGGACACGCGGCAGGTCCCCGGCGGTCACGAGGACCTGGCGGGGCTTGGAGCCCTCGTAGCCGCTGATCACGCCGCGGCGCTCGAGCATGTCGATGAGCCGCCCCGCGCGGGTGTAGCCGAGGCGCAGCCGTCGCTGGAGCATCGAGGTGGAGGCGGTCCCCATCTCCACGACGAGCTGGATGGCGTCGCCGAGGAGCGGGTCCTCGTCGGGGTCGAAGCCGTCGGGCTCGCCCTCTTCCTCCTTGGGGTCCTCCTCGATCTCCTCGAGGAGGTCCTCGCGGATCTCCGGCTCGCCCTGCTTGGCCCAGAAGCCCGTGATCGCCGCGACCTGCGCCTCGTCGATGTAGGCGCCCTGGATACGCTGCAGGCGGCTGCTGCCGACGGGGTTGAAGAGCATGTCGCCCTGACCGAGGAGGGACTCCGCGCCGTTCTGGTCGAGGATGACGCGCGAGTCGGTCTGGCTCGAGACCGAGAACGCGATCCGCGACGGCACGTTCGCCTTGATCATGCCCGTGATGACGTCGACGCGCGGGCTCTGCGTCGCGAGGACGAGATGGATGCCGACCGCGCGGGCCTTCTGCGCGATGCGGATGATCGAGTCCTCGACGTCCCCCGGCGCGACCATCATGAGGTCGGCGAGCTCGTCGATGACGCACAGGATGTACGGGAGCGTCCCGTCGCCGTTGGCCGCCCGGTGGGCGTTCAGCTCGGGGAGCGATCGCGTGCGGGCCATCGCCATGATCCCGTAGCGCCACTCCATCTCCTTCACGAGGTTCTGGAGCGCGTTGGCGGCCTTGCGGGGACTCGTGATGACCGGGGTGAGCAGGTGCGGGACGGCCTCGTAGTGGTTGAGCTCGACCTGTTTGGGGTCGACGAGGACGAGCCGGACCTCGTCGGGCGTCGCGCGCAGGAGGATCGACGAGAGCATCGCGTTCACGCACGCGGACTTGCCCGCCCCGGTCGTGCCGGCCACGAGGAGGTGCGGCATCTTCGCGAGGTCCGCGGCGATCGGCTTGCCCGAGACGTCCTTCCCGAGGCAGACCGTGAGGGGCGAGTTGCCCGCGGGGGTCTCCCCGTAGACGTCGCCGAGGGTGACGATCTTGCGCCGCAGGTTGGGGACCTCGACGCCGACCGCGGTCTTCCCCGGGATCGGGGCGAGGATGCGGATCTCCGTCGCGGCGAGCGCGTAGGCGAGGTCGTCCTTGAGGTTGGAGACCTTGCTCATCTTCACGCCCGGCGCGAGGCGCAGCTCGTAGCGGGTGATGTGTGGGCCGGCGACCATCCCGATGACCTTGCCCTCGATCCCGAAGTGCTGGAGGGCCTCGACGAGCCGCTTGGCCGTCTCCTCCATCCCCTGCGTGTCGGGACGCTGGTTCTCCGCGCTGGACCGCTTGAGCAGGGTCGGGCGCGGCCGGTGCCACTCGACGTCCGGGTCGCTCAGCGCGAGGCTCGCCTGCTCGCCGACGGGCAGCTCGTCGAGGTCGGGGTCCTCGGGCTCCTCCCGCGCCGGGCGGTGGACGGCGGTGGGCTCCGGGTCGGGTTCGGGCACGGGGTCGGGCGCCGGGGGCTCGTCGGCCTCGACCTCCACCTCGGGCTCGATCGGGTCCTCGGGCACGTCGTAGGCCTCGGGGCGGGCGTCGAGCTCGTCGCCCCACAGGTCGGGGTAGCGCAGCGAGCCGTCGAGCTGGGACGCTGTCCGGCCGTCGAGGATGATCGGGTCGTCGTCGGTCTCGGGCGGGAGGACGGGCGCGGCCGGTCGGCCCGCGCTCGTGCCGCCGGACGTCCCCGAACGGGTCCGCCCCCCGGCCGTGCCGCCGCGGGTCGAGGTCCCCGTGCGGCTCCCGGAGGGCGCGGGGCGCTCGCGCTCGGGCGGGCGCAGCGCCCGGGTCGTGTCGGCGACCCCGCTCGCGGTGGCGGAGAGCACGCCGGCGACCGAGGCGCCGGTGAGGAGCAGGACGCCGGTGATGAGGAGGAACACGCCGATGATGTGCGAGCCGATCGTCGCGAGGGCGCTCGAGGTGCCCCAGAAGAGCGCGTCGCCGAGCAGGCCGCCGCGCTCGCTGGAGAGCGCCGGGTCCCAGAACCGGTCGCGCGGGCCGTCGGGTCCGAGCCCGAACGTCCCGGCGGCGAGCATGAGGGCGACCGCGAGCACGACGCAGAGCGCCCCGGCACGGAACGGACGTACGCCGCGCGGGAGCACCGGCCCCATCACGAGGAGCACACCGGCGGCGGCGACCGCGACGGGGGCGGCGTGGGCGAGCTGGCCGATGAGGCGCTCGAGCCCGTCGACGACGGCCTCGCCCGCGGCGCCGCCCTCCCAGCCGAGGTAGAGCGGGAACGCGAGGAAGACACCCGCCGCGACGAGGGCGAGCCCGATCACGTCGAGATGCCGCTGCTCGATCACGGGGACGTGCGCCGCGAGGCCGCCCGAGCGGCGCGCGCGGGCGGGCGCCTTGCGCGCCGGGGACTTGCCGCGGGACGCCGGCGCGCCGCGCTTCTTCGCTGGGGGTCGTGTCTTCGTCGTCGCCATAGTGGTCCGCGCGGTCTTCGACGTGCGCGCCCGCGCCCCTGCCCGACCGCGGGCGGGCGGCGGTGGGACCGCCCTCCCCCGGCCGGGCTCAGCCCGCCACGGGCTCGCCGTCCCGCGCGCGGACCACGGCGAGGATCGCGGCCACGTCGGCCCGGCAGCCGCCGCAGCCCGTGGACGCGCGCGTCTGCTCGGCGACCTGCTCGACCGTCACGAGCCCGCGGTCCCGGATCGCGTGCTCGATCTCGCCGTGGCTCACGCCCTGGCACGAGCACACGCAGCTCGCCGGGTCGACGACGGCGTCCGCCTGCGCCTCGGCGTTCGCGGTGGCCGGCGGCCCGTCGAGCAGCGCGGGCGGGACGACGTCGCCGTCACAGAGGTGCTCGCGCAGGGCGCGGGCGTCGCGGAGGTCCCCGAGGAGGATCGCCCCGGCGAGGCGGCCCTCGCGGACGAGGAGGCGCCGGTAGCGGCCCTGGCGCGTGTCGAGCGAGAGGACCTCCTCGTCGCCGTCCTCGTAGGTCACGCGGCCGCAGCAGAACAGCTCGATCCCCGCGACCTTGAGCGTCGTCGCCGGCGCCGCCCCGTGGAAGGCGGCGGGGCGACCGGCGAGCGAGGCGCCCGCCGCACGGGCCTGCGTGAGGAGCGGACCCCAGAGCCCGTAGACGACCCCGCGGTGCTCCGCGCACTCCCCCACGGCGCGCACGCCGGGGACGCTCGTGCGCAGCTCGTCGTCGACGAGGACACCACGGTCGATCTCGAGGCCCGCGGTCCGGGCGAGGTCGACGTCCGGGCGGATCCCGGCCGCGACGACGACGAGGTCGGCGGCGAGCTCCTCCCCGCCCTCGAGGACGACGGTCTCGACCCGCCCGTCGCCGCGGATCGCCTCGGTCCGCGTGCTCGTGCGCACGCGGATCCGCAGCGCGCCGAGCGCGCGCTCCAGCAGCGTCGCCGCCGGGGCGTCGAGCTGCTGCTCCATGAGCCGGTCGGCGAGGTGGACGACCGTCGTGTGGACCCCGCGCTCGCGCAGGCCGCGGGCGGCCTCCAGACCGAGCAGGCCCCCGCCGATGACGACCGCGCGGCGGGCGGTGCGGGCCCCGTCGAGGATCGCCCGCGCGTCGGCCCGCGAGCGGAAGACGTGGACGCCCGGCAGGTCGCTGCCCGGCACCGGGGGGACGAACGGTCGCGAGCCGGTCGCGAGCACGAGGTCGTCGTAGGGGACCGCCTCGCCGTCCGCGAGCTCGACGCTCCGCGCACGCGTGTCGATGTGGCGGGCCGGGACGCCGAGGCGCAGCGTCACGTCCCGGTCGGCGTACCACTGCGGGTGGCGCAGCGAGAGCTCGCCCTCCCCCACGCCGCCGGCGAGCACGGTCGAGAGCATGATCCGGTTGTAGGGCGCCTCGGGCTCGGCGCCGACGATCGTCACGTCGAACGCGTCGGGGGCGTGGGCGAACGCCGCCTCGACGGTCGCCATGCCCGCCATCCCGCCCCCGATCACGACGAGGCGTCGTCGTGCCGACCCGCTCGGGCCGGCCCCGGCGGCGATCGGTCCGGCCGGGACGGGCTCGACGCGGACCGCGCTCGCCTTGAGCTCCGCCTGCTTGCTCGTCGGGTCGATCGCCCGGGCCACGACGCCGTTGAGCGCCCCCGCCCCGGGCTCGAGGTGCAGCGCGCCCCAGTGGAACGGCGCGAACGCGACGCCCTCCCGCACCGTGTCGGTGACGCGGGCCCGCAGCGTCGCCCGGCCGCGGCGGGAGCGGACCACGACGAGCTCACCGTCGGTGACCCCCGCCCGCCCCGCGTCGCCGGGGTGCAGCTCGACGAACGGCTCGGGCTCGGCGCCGAGGAGGTCCTTCGCCTTCGCGGTGCGGGTCATCGTGTGCCACTGGTGGGCGACCCGGCCCGTCGTGAGGACGAGCGGGAGGTCCGGACCGGTCGGATCGGCGGGCTCGGCGTGCGGCGTCGCGGTCATCCGCGCGCGCCCGTCGGACGTGGGGAAGCGCCTCCCCGTGTAGAGCCGCTCGGTGCCCGCGTGATCCTCGCCCTCGGCGCCGCGCGCCGGGACCGGCCACTGGAGGGCGCCCTCGCGGGCCAGGCGCGCGTGGGAGAGGCCCGTCTGGTCGCAGAGGCGGCCCTCGGTCGTGCGGACGTACTCGGCGTGGACCTCGGCGGCCGACGACCAGGCGAACGCCTCGGGGTAGCCGAGCGCGCGGCCGACGCGGGCGAGGATCTCCCAGTCCGGCAGCGCGTCGCCGGGGGCCTCGACAGCCTTGCGCATGAGCGACACGCGTCGCTCGCTGTTCGTCTGCGTCCCGTCGCGTTCGGCCCACTGCGCGGCGGGCAGCACGACGTGCGCGAGCGCCCCGGTCTCCGTCGGGTGGTAGGCGTCCTGGACGACGACGAGCTCGGCGCGGCGCAGCGCCGCCGCGAAGCGGGCCGCGTCGGGCTGCGAGACCGCGGGGTTCGTCGCGATGACCCAGACGAGCTTGACGCGGTCCGCCTCGAGCGCCTCGACCAGCTCGGTCGCCGGGATCCCGGGCGCGGGTGAGATCCCCGGGGCCCCCGCGGGGATGTCCCACAGGTGACGCATCTCGGCGCGGTGCTCGGGGTCCGTGACGAAGCGGTACCCGGGCAGGAGGTGCGCGAGCCCGCCGGACTCGCGGCCGCCCATCGCGTTGGGCTGCCCCGTGAGCGAGAGCGGTCCCGTCCCAGGGCGACCGATGTTGCCCGTGGCGAGGCACAGGTTGAGGAGCGCCCGGTTCTTCAGCGTGCCGACGGTCGACTGGTTGGCGCCCATCGACCACAGCGCCATCGCCCGCCGGGCGGACCCGAAGCGCCGCGCCGCCTCGACGATGTCCC
>JBFIDS010000168.1:0-7211 GCA_041603715.1 Paraconexibacter sp.
CCGCACCCTGCAGCTGCTCGCGCATCGACTCGAGGAGGACCGCCCACTCCTGGAAGGCGAAGTGCCGGTCGACCGGCACGTCGGCGAGCGCGTAGGGCTCCGCCGGCTCCGGTCCGGCGAGCCGCGCACACCCGGAGGGGATGCGCCGCACGACGCGCCACGTCCCTCCGTCAAACCGCTCCGCGACCGAGACCTTGCTCGTGCCGCGCAGCCGGCGGACCCGGTAGACGCGGTCCCCGTCGGCGTACTCGCCCGGCGGGACGTCGTTGGGCTCCACGACCGGCGCGGGCTGCGGGGTGAGCACGCGTTCCAGGTGCTCCTCGACGACCGCCCAGCAGTCCTCGACGCGGACGATCGCCTCCGTGAGTCGGTCGGCGGTGCAGGCGTCGCCGGTGAGGTCGGTCGTCACCTGCAGCGCCCCGGTCCACTCGTCGAGCTCGAGGCGGCACCCCGGCAGCTCACCTCCGACCCGCAACAGGCCGCCGAGGCGAGGGTCGTAGACGTCGTCGAGGTCCCGCACGTGATGGATGACCGTGATCCCGGCGCGATCCGGGTCGACGCGCACGCTCATGGGCTCGTCGGGGTGCGTGAGGGTGTCGTCGCTCACCTGCGTCCAGCCGGGCAGCAGCTCGTGCAGGTCGGCGACGGCAGGGCCCGGACGAGTGCGCGCGAGCGTCTCCGGGTCCCACGCGTACGCGCCGTTGCCCGCCCCGACGCCCGCGGGCGGGCGCTCCTGCACGGGCTCGGCGTCCAGGCAGTCCAAGGCCTCATGCTCCCAGCCGCGGCGGGCGTTGATGAGCGCGTGGAGAGCCGTGCTCAACTCGTCGTCGGTGAAGCCCTCCACGAGGTCCACGATCGCGACGACCTCACCGCCGTCGGCGAGCGCGATCCGTGCACCGATGCACGCGCTCTGACGGAGGAGCATCTCCCGCATCCGGTGCGGCTCGGCCTTCCCGTCGACTGCGGTGACCGTGAACAGCCGGGCGACGACCCGACCGGCCGGAGCCGCGGCGAGCACGATGACATCGTGCCCCGGGTAGATCACGAGACGATCGGGCGCATCCGCCGGCTGGTGGATCGCGATCCCGAGTGCGTCGAGGCGGCGGACGAGGAGGTCGATGACGGTGCTCATGTGGGCTGCTCTCGTGGAGGGTCGACGCTGCACCGATGAGTCGTCGCGCGCCGCAGCCATCTGACGTGACGCGGCCCCTTCAGTGCCCCGGGCGGACGACATCCTCACGAAGCGCGATCAGCCGCTGCACCTGTCGCACCGGTACCGCGAACCCATCCTCGACGCGACCTTCGAGCTCGGCGATCGACCGGATGCCCGCAAGCTTCTCGGTGACTTCGAGCGCACGCGCGTCGGCCTCCAGCGAGAACCACCGCAGGCCCGCCTCGGTGTACGCCGACGCGTCGACCGGCGCAGGGACCGCGAGGCCCGTCACCGCCGCGAACAGCGCGGCGTCGACGAGCTCGACCGTCGCGGTCTGTGTCGGCTCGGGCTCCCACGTGTCGATGCCGTGGTCGTCCTCGTAGATCTCCTGCGTCATCCGGCCTCCGGCGCCGAGGCCCATTGGTGCGGCGTCCTCCAGCGGCGCGTAGCAACACATCACGCCGTCCGAGAAGCGTTCGTCCGCCGGTGGCTCGTCCGGAAACCGCCCCGGCTTCGGCGCGTGCAGGGCGAACTGCAGGCCGCCCTCGACCTCCTCGCCGGTGAGCTGCGCCTCCACCGTGAGACCCTCGCCGAGCGGGACTGCGACGAATTGGCGCACGTTGCCGTCCCCGGCGTTCACGCCGTCCAGCCACGGCTGATCGGGGACGGCGACGTAGTTCTGAGTGTCCGCGGCGAGGGCGTCGCCGAAGGTCTCGCCGCTCACGGCGTTTCCACGCCCCCGATGCCGATCCGCAGCGCGTGCGGCTTCCAGTACGGCGCGTCGAAGGACAGCCACAGCGCCTCGCGCGGGTGCATCGGTACCACGTACCGCCCCGGCTCGACCTCGTAGGCCTCCATGCTCCCGAGGCCGGGCGGAAGCGGATACTCGCGACCGTCGTCGGGGAGGCGGAGCGTGCGCATGAGGCGAACGCTGCAGGCCTTGCCGAGGGGGATGTCGTGGCGGATGACCATGCCCGTTGTCGCCGCGCGGGCGTGGCGTCTGACATCGGGCGCCGGTCGCCCGGCCGGGGCGGTCAGCGCCGCGCCGCCAAAGCTCGGCCTGCGAGACGAAAGATGCTGAAAGCGTTTCCGCGGAGACGCCGGGCGGGGCGCACCCTCACCCCGGCGCCACGAGCACCGCGTGGTTGCGCGCCCGCGAGAGGCCCACGTAGAGCTGGTGGTCGCGCGAGCGGGCGTCGAGGTCCTCGAGCTCGCAGAGGACGACGACCGCGGCTTCGAGGCCCTTGAAGCCGCGGATCGAGCTGAAGCGCACGCGCCGCGAGCCCTTCGGCGTCGCGCCGTCGCACAGCCGGCCGTCGAGCGCGCGCGCCACCTCGGAGTTGCCCGCGCCGTGCGACGACAGCACGACGACATCGGCGGCCGGCACGTCGTCGGGGCCGAGCAGGCGGTCGAGGATGCCCGCGACCGCGGCCGGCTGGTCCTCCGCCCGGACGAGCTCCGGCTGACGGCCCTCGGGTCCGCGGACGTCGGGCTTCGTGCCGCCCTCGTAGAGCTTCAGCAGCTCCCGGTGGATCGCCTGGGTGTTGCGGCAGTTCGTCGGCAGCTCGTAGGCGAAGAAGTCGCGCGGGACGTTCAGGCGGTCCTCGTAGACGCGCTGGTTGTCGTCGAGGAACAGCCACACCGGCGCGTCCTCCTCGTCGCGCAGCCCGCAGCGCAGGGCGGCGAGCCAGTCGTCGGTGAGGTCCTGTGCCTCGTCGACGATGAGCGCGTCCCACTGCGGGCCGAGGACACCCATCGCGTCGACGAAGGCGTCCGGCAGGGTGACGTCCCAGAACTCCTGCGGGGTCGCGTCGGCGGGGTGCTCGGGCAGCTCGACCTCCGCCTTGTGCGCCATCCGCGCACAGAGCCGGTGGAAGTGGCTGAAGGTGATGCGCGGGTTCTTCGCCGACGTGTGCAGGTGCGCCGCGAGCGCCTTGTTGAAGCAGACGAACAGCACGTCGCGGCCGTCGTCGGCGAGCCGCTTGGCGTGCTCGACGGCGAGCATCGTCTTGCCCGACCCTGCACAGCCGTGGATCGCCATGCGCGGGTTGCGGCCCATGCGGGCCAGGAGCATCGCCTGCTCGCGCGTGAGCTCGACGAGCGCGTCGTCCTCCGCGAAGAACTGCGTCGCCAGCGGCACCTCGATCTGCGCTGTCGGCGCGAGGAGGTCACGCAGCATCGCGGTCCCGTCCGGCCCGGGCGCGCGACGCCGGTCGCGCGAACCCCGATGGAAGGCGAGCACGCGCGCGACGGCCGCCGCAGGATCCTCGAAAGCGCGACGGTCGATGACGATCTCCGCCGGCGCGTCGGGCGCGAGCACGAGCTCGTGGACGGGGATGTCGGGCAGACCCACCGCCTGCCCGATGAGCAGGTCCTTCGCGCGCCACCCCTCGACGCGGTCGATCATCTCCCCGAGCGCGTACTTGTGGCCCGTCACCTGCTCGAACGGATCCTTCACCCGCCTGCGCTCGCCGCCGAACCGGCGGTGCCACTCGCCGTGGCGGCACTCGAGGTCACCGCCCTTCACCTCGAGGCAGACGATCCCCTCATCGGGGTGGCAGAGCACGAAGTCGATCTCGCCGTCGGCTGCGCCGGTCGCGTGGTCGCGCCGCAGGAACCCCACCGAGAAGAAGACGAGCCAGTCGTCGGAGAGCCCGTCGCGCAGGGCGTCGAAGACGCGTACCTCGCCGGGACTCTTCGCCTCGTCGTCGAGCAGCGTCCGGGGGTGCATGACGGCCATGGGGGTTTCTACCCGATCCGGCCGAAGCCGCAGGCCGAAAGCCGCACGCCGGGCCTACGCCTCGCACCCCTCCCTACGCGAGGTCGTCGCGACGCTCGACCTCCGCCGCGTCCCGCAGCGCGAGGCGACCGCAGTAGTAGCGGTAGTCGAGCACGTCCCCGAGGCTGTGCTCACCCCACTCCTCGAGGTAGGCCGTGCGCACGCGCAGCGCCTCGGCGGCGACACCGTGGACGGCGAACTGCAGCTCGCGTCGCCCGATGTCGCCCGCGCGCTCCTCGAGCGGGATCGCGAGCCAGAGCGTGTCGTCCACGAGCAGGACGTCGTACTCCTCATCGAGACCCATGAGCCGGTCCATGACGAACTCCTCGGCGTCGTCGCCCCAGCGCTCCTGTCGTCCCACAGCACGTACCCGATGCCGGCGCGAACCCGCAGCGCGCCGTCGGCGTCGCAGTCGAGCCAGGCGGGGATCGGCGCGGTGTCGAACAGGACGAACCCGCCGTCGCCGGTCGTGCGCCGCTCGTGGTCGAGGCTCGTCGAGCTGGCGAGCTCCGCGAGGTCCTGCGCCGGAGCACGCGCGTCGCGGAGGCGAGGCACGTCGACGTCCCCGGTCCGCAGGCGCTCCAGCAGCTCGACGGCGTCGGTCGGCTCGTCGTCGTCCTCCAGCTCGACCGCCCGCTCGAAGGCCGCGATCGCCTCGACGTCCTCGCCCATCGCGGCGGCGACCTTGCCGAACCAGCACCACGCCCACGGCTCGGCGGGCGCGATCTCGCAGTAGTGGCGCGTGTGCCGGTAGGCCTCGGGCAGGCGGCCGAGCTCGTAGAGCGTGTAGCCGAGCGCCTGGTGGGCCATCGAGTCACCCGCCTGCAGGCAGCGCAGCCACCGCTCGAGGGCGAGCTCCCCGGAGGCGTTGCACGCCGCGCTGAAGAGCTCGCGGTCGACGCTGCGCCGGTCGCCGTAGAGAGCCCGGGCCGCGACGATGACAGCGTTCGGCGCGACGTCCGTCAACCCGAGCGCGGGGACGTCGAAGCGCGGCTCCTCCCACAGATCGGCGTGCTCCGGAGCGTCGACGTCGTACCCCGCGAGGTCGACGAGGAGGAAGCCGACGCAGCGCCCGCCCGGCTCGTCGTGGAGCAGCCCCAGGTCGTCGGCGACCAGCTCCCAGCACTCGTCCGGCTGGCCGTCGTCGACGCGGCCGAACTCGAGCGCGGAGAGGCGGTTGGCCGGGCCGTCGTGGCTGAGGTGAAGGCGCGGGCGGGTCATGCTCCGAAGTCGTCCCGGCGGCCCGTGATCTGACGGGCCGCGGCCCTCCGTCAAGTGCGCCGCGGGGTCCGCATCCGGACGTCTGCGGCTCGCATCGCGGCCGCGCACCCGAGCGATTGTGGCGGCCGGTGCGACGGGGTTACGCTGCCGCCGTGCGACGAACCCGCCGCCGGCGCTACAGGCACACGAACTCCGGCGCGAAGTGCGCCCGCCTCACCCGCGAGCAGCTCGGGATCGAACCGACGGCGCGGATCGCGTGCGTCGTCACGACGGTCGAGGAGCGGTTCGGGATCCCGGTGACGCTCCTCACGCTGCCCGACGGCGTGGAGGGCGCGTACGCGGCACCCGGAGGCGCGCCGTCGATCTACGTGCGCGGCGGCGGGTTCGCGCCGCGCGCGCCGTTCACGCTCGCACACGAACTCGGGCACGTCCGCTGCGGGCACGCGGGCCGGATCATCATCGACACCGTGGACACCGTCGGACGACCCGGCGGTCCGCCCCACGAGCAGCAGGCCAACGCGTTCGCGGCCGAGTTCCTCGCCCCCGCGGACGGCGTCGACGCCATCGTCGACGGCCGCTGGGCGGACGACCTCGAGGTCGTCGTCGACGTCGCCGCGCACTTCGGGGTGAGCACGCAGGTCGCGTTCTACCAGTGCTCCTTCTGCGGTCACGTGAAGACCTACGCCGACACCGACGCACGCATCCGGGACGGCGCCCACCACCCCATCTGGGAGGCGCGGGACGTCCCGACCTCGGGCGACATCCTCGGGACGACGACGACCGACGACCTCCCGCGGGTCTCGCCGCTCGTCGGGGACGGCGCACTACGCGCGCTCCTCGGTGGCGGCGCGTCGGTGGAGGACGCCGCCGGCCGTGACCTCGATCGCGTCGCCGCGCTGCGCGACGGCCTCGGGCTGCTCGGCGCCTGAGTCCCGTCAGCCCTCCGGGCCGCCGAGGAAGAGCCGGTCGACCTCGTCGAGCGGCTCCGGGGCGGGCGCGGCGGCGGCCTGCGCGAGGGCGTCGATCGCCGCGCCGAGCCGCTCGGTGTCGACGTCGCCGTCGGCGCGGAACTGGACCGCCGGGGCGGCCGGCGAGGCCATCGGCGCCCAGTCCGGGCGCAGCGCGTCGCGGTCGGCCCCGAGGACCCGGGCGAGCGCGTCGGCGAGCCGGCGGGACACGCGTCGCTCGTCGAGCTCGCCCCGCTCGGCGCGATCGAGGTACTCCGCCGCGCGGTCCTCCTGGCCCGACGGCAGGCCGACGGCCTCCGCGGCACGGGCAGCGAGCTCGCCGATCGCGAGCCCGGCCTGCTCCCGGGCGTCCCGCAGGCGCGCGCCCCACGGGAGCGCTCGCATCCCGGCGGCGAGCGCGGCCACGAGCACGGGATCGCTCGCGATCTCCGCGCGCGTCGCCTCGTCGAAGTCGGGCGTCGGGGCGATCTCGAGCCACATGCCGATCTCGTCGCCGAGCGCGGCGCGGTCCTCCGGCGGGACCCGGTCGAGGTACTCGGTGACGTTCGGCCGCTCGCCGGCGTTCCAGGCGTCGATGAACGCGCTGAGCGTCCCTTCGATCGACGTCATGGCGTCCACTGCTCCTTCAGCTCGTTGAGGTCCTGCAGGGCGCGTCGCTTGTTCTGGTCGACGGTGTTGCGCTCCATGCCGAGCAGGTCGGCGATCTCCTCGGGCTTCTTACCCTCGAGCAGGCATTCCATGACCCGGCGGCGCTTCTCGGAGAGCTGCGGGAGCGCCCACGCGAGGAAGTCACGGCCGTCGTCGAGATCCTCGTCGTCCTCCTCGTCGGCGCCTTGGAGCTCACGTTCGCGCCGGTGGGCGTCGGCCTGGACGCGCTCCCAGCGCAGCGGGTCCTCGTCCTCGTGGGTCGCGTCCTCCTTGCGCCGCGACGCCTTGCGCTGCACGTCGAGGCACGCGGTGTTCGCCACCGTGCGCACGTACGCGCGGAACTGCCCGAGCGTCGACTCCTGGAAGTTCTTCGCGCCGAGGCGTCCGAGGCGGTCCGCGGTCTCCGAGATCGCGTCGAGGATCTCCCCCTCGGAGTGGAGGA
>JBFIDS010000169.1:0-7199 GCA_041603715.1 Paraconexibacter sp.
CGGCCTCGCCGTGCCGCAGGAGCCAGAGCTGACGGGAGGACATCGGGGGCGCAGCGTATCCGAGGCGCTTGACGGGCGGGCGCCAGTTCGCATACTCTGGAGTATGTGAAGCCCGCCGCCCCCCTCACCCGCGCTCAGACCGCGGAGGCCACGAGGACGCGTCTCGTCGAGGCGGCGATCGCCCGCTTCGCCGCGGACGGGCCCTCGGCGCGCTTCGACGCCGTCGCCTCCGACGCGGGTGTCACCAAGGGTGCGCTCTACCACCACTTCGGGAACAAGGACGGTCTCGTCGAGGCCGTCTACCGCGAGGCGATCCGCCGCCACTCCGAGCAGGTCATCGCGGCCTCCGCCGACGGCGACGGGCGCACGCGGCTCCTCGCCCTCGTCGACGAGAGCGCGCGCCTGTACACGTCCCGCACGCCGTTCTACGGGCTGCTCCTCCAGCTCCACGTCGAGGCCGGCACCCGCGCCCCGCACCTCGCTCCCGTCGCCCGCCGCGTCCAGGAGCGCCAGCGCGAGTACATGATCGAGCTCGTGCGCGTCGGACAGGGCGACGGGTCGATCGACCCCGCCCTCGACCCGGAGGCCGTCGGCCTCACGGTGAACGCGGCACTCCACGGCTTCCTCGTCCAGACCCTCGAACCCCAGGCGACCCAGCTCCACTGGGTCGCACGCTTCCGATCCCTGCTGGAAGGACTCACCGCGCCATGACCATCACCCCCGCGGCGCCGGACACGGCCTCACGCCCCGGCACCATCGACTTCACCGTTCCCGCGGAGACCGAGGCGATCCTCGCCCGGGTCCGTGAATTCATCCACGAGGACGTCTTCCCCGCCGAGGCGGAGATCGAGGACATCACCGACGTCGGCAAGAGCTGGCACGTCGTCGAGCGCCTGCGCGACCGCGCCCGTGAGCGCGGGATCTACACCCCGCACCTCCCCGAGGAGTGGGGAGGCCTCGGCCTCGGCCTCACCGCGATGTCGCTCGTCTCGCAGGAGTGCGGGGTGAGCGGGCTCGCCTCGCTCGGGCTCAACGCCATGGCCCCCGACGAAGGCAACATGCACACGCTCCTCATCGCCGGCAACGACGGGCAGAAGGAGCAGTTCCTGCGTCCGCTCGCCGAGGGCCGGGTCCGCTCCTGCTTCGCGATGACGGAGCCCGACGTCGCGTCCTCGGACCCGACGAACCTCGAGACGACCGCCGTGCGCGACGGTGACGAGTGGGTCATCAACGGCCGCAAGTGGTGCATCACCGGCGCGATCGGCGCCGCGTTCTCGATCGTCGTGTGCAAGACCGGGACCGACGAGAACGCCGGCCATCGCAACTACTCGCTCATCCTCGTCCCCTGCGACACCCCGGGCTGGGAGGTCGAGCACGACCCCGAGTGGATGGGCGCCCACCTCGTCGGCGGCCACCCGTACATCCGGATGACCGACGTCCGCGTGCCGGTGGAGAACCTCCTCGGCGGCGAGGGCGAGGGGTTCAAGATCGCCCAGAAGCGGCTCGCCGGCGGCCGGCTCGCGCACGCGATGCGGTGGATCGGCGTCTCCCAGCGCGCACTCGACCTGACGGCGCAGCGGCTGCTCGAGCGCAAGGCCTTCGGCAAGGAGCTCGCCCGCCATCAGGGCCTGCAGTTCATGATCGCCGACAGCGCGATGGACCTCTACGCGTCGCGCCTCATGGTGCTCCACACGGCGTGGAAGGTCGAGAACGGCCTGCCCCACCGCCAGGAGATCGCAATGACGAAGACGTTCGTCAGCGAGGCCTTCGGGCGCATCGTCGACCGGGCGGTCCAGATCCACGGCGCCGCCGGGATCGCGATGGAGCTGCCCATCGCCGGGTGGTACACCGACGCGCGCGCCGCGCGGATCTACGACGGCGCGAGCGAGGTCCACCGGATGGTCATGGCGCGCGAGGTGCTCAAGCTCGCGATGCAGGGCGAGTCGTCGAAGGCCGCGACGGGGGACCTCTTCTGATGGCGTCCGTGCAGCTCTCCCCCGGCGACGTCGTCGAGGCCCCCGAGGACGCCCCCGAGGGCCACGAGCCGCTCGTCGTCCTGGGCCCGCTGCGGGCCTTCCTCGACGAGGCCGGCCTCGGCCGCGGGGTCGAGGAGATCGAGATCGCGCCGGTCGGCGACGGGCACTCCAACCACACGTTCGCGATGACCCGCGGCGACGCGTCGTTCATCCTGCGTCGTCCGCCGCGGGGCCCCCTGCCCCCGAGCGCGCACGACATGCTCCGCGAGGCGCGGGTCCTGTCGGCGGTCCAAGGGACCCCGGTCCCAGCCCCGGACGTCTTCGCGGTGTGCGACGACCCGGCCGTGATCGGCGTGCCGTTCTACGTGATGGAGCGGGTCGAGGGCCACGTCGTCACCGACACGGTCCCCGCCGTCTTCGACACGCCGGACGGACGCCGCGCGATGGCGGAGTCGCTCGTCGACGCCCTCATCGCGCTTCACGCCGTCGACCCCGTCGCGGTCGGCCTCGAGGGATTCGGCAAGCCGACCGGCTACCTCGAGCGCCAGGTGAAGCGGTTCCTCGGGCTGTGGGAGCACAACAAGACCCGTGAGATCCCCGAGGTCGAGCGCGTCGCCGCGTGGCTCACGACGCACATGCCCGAGCAGGGCAGGGCGACGATCGTCCACGGCGACTACCGCCTCGGGAACGTCATGTACGCCCTGGACCGGCCGGAGGTGAACGCGATCTTCGACTGGGAGATGTCGACGATCGGCGACCCGCTCGCCGACGTCGGCTACCTGCAGATGATGTGGAGCGAGGCGAGCGACCCCGAGGGAGGGATGGCCGAGCTCAACAGCGTCACGAGGGCCGAGGGATTCCCGACGCGCGCCGAGCTCGTCGCCCGTTACGAGGAGGGCAGCGGGCGGTCGATGACCGACATCCGCTGGTACACGACGCTCGCGCTCTGGAAGGCGATCGTCTTCATGGAGGGCAACTACAAGCGCGCCACCTCGGGCGCGACGGACGACCCGTTCCTGCGGTCCTTCGGGGACGGCGTCGTCGAGCTCGCGCGGCGGGCCGAGGAGGTGTCCCAGGGTGGCTGAGCGCACCGGACTCGTCGTCGACTGGGGCGGGGTGATGACGACCGACCTGTTCGCGTCCTTCGCCGCCTTCGACGACCGCGAGGGCTTCCCGCCGGACACGACGAAGCTCGCCTTCCGCACGGACCCCGAGGCGCGCGCGGCCCTCGACGACCTGGAGTGCGGGCGGATCGACATTCCCGCGTTCGAGATCCGGTTCGCGCCGACGATCGGCGCCGAGCCCGAGAACCTGGCGGCGAGGCTGTTCGCGGGGATGGGCCCCGACGAGGCGATGATCGGCGCCGTCGAGCGCATCCGGGGGGCGGGGATCAGGACCGGTCTGCTGTCGAACTCGTGGCACGCCGACATGTACCCGCAGGACGTCCTGCAGCGCCTGTTCGACGTCCTCGTCATCAGCGGCGAGGTCGGGATGCGCAAGCCGGACCCGCGGATCTACGAGCTCACCGTCGAGCGCATGGAGCTTCCCGCCGAGCGGCTCGTGTTCGTCGACGACATCGGCGGCAACCTCAAGCCCGCCCGCGCGGCGGGGTTCCACACGATCCTCCACACGAGCGCCGCGGAGACCATCTCGCAGCTCGAGGACGTCCTGGGAGTGAGCGCCGGCTCCGGAGGGACCTGACCCCCGGGACGGACGGTCGCGGTGCTGTGAGCGGCGTGTGAGCGGGGCGGCGTACCGTCGCCGTCATGTCAACCCATCGCTCGCGCCGACGCCGCAGCGTCGCTCCGCTCCTCGCCGGCATCGGCGCGACAGCGTCCGTCGCGGCCGGCGGCGCCGCCCCGGCCCCCGCGGCGCCCGGCGCCGTCACGCCGATCCCGTTCGCCGCGGCGGACGCGACGAACACGCTCGACCTCGTCACCCAGCCCGACGGGGGCGTGGCGCTCGCGTGGACCCACGCCGTGTCCCGCGCCGGCGTCGGCTTCGCGCTGCGCCCGCCGACGGCGTCGTTCGCCGAGGGAATCGTCCAGGACCTCACCGGCTCGAACTCGAGCGTCATCGGCCTCGCGAGCCCGGGCGGGGGCGCCCCGCTGCGCCTCCTGCGCTCGGACGACACGAGCATCGTCACGCACCGCCTCGGCGCGAACGGGCTCGACGGCGGGACCAGCCGCAACGTCGGACTCATCGGCAGCCGGGCGCACACGTCGTGCGCCGACGGAGGAACCGCGCTCATCTCCGAGACGCCGACGTCCGGCGCACCCGCGTTCCGGCGGCTACGCCTCGACCGCACGTCGGCGGCCGGAGGCTCCTCGAACCTGAGCGGGTGGTCGGGGTCCCACGACGACGACGACTTCCCGCGGCTCGACCTCACGTGCGCCGGCGGGGACCTCTCCGTTGCCGTCAACCGCGACACGGACCTCGGAGCCGACGCGATCCGCGTCGCCTCCGTCTTCACGTTCGAGGGCTTCGCCCCCACCGAGCGCATCCGGATCACCGAGCCCACGGGCGGGTCGCTCGATCAGAGCCGCGTCGCCCGCCTGCCGGACGGCACCGTCGTCCTGGTCCAGGAGTTCGAGAACGCCGACGGCACGTACGGCGTCGCGCTGGCTACGAACGCCTCAGGGGAGCCGATGACCACCACCGCGACGGCGATCTCCGGCGCGGACCTGCGCGACGTCGCCGTCGACGGAGACGGCCGCCTCCTCGTCCTCTACGACGCCCACGCGCCCAGCTCGACCGACAACGACGATGATGGCATCGCCACCGTCCTCACGCTCGCTCCCGGGGCGAGCACCGACGTCCGCACGCCGGTCTCGGCGACGGCCGACGACATCCCGCGGCGCTTCCAGACCGGCCACCCCGACGGGCGCGTGCGCCTCATGACCCCCCTCCCCGATGACAGCGTCGACGTCTCGGGCCTGCCCGGAGTGCCCGGTCAGACCGCGGACGTGCCGATCAAGGTCCGCCCGACCCCCACGCCCGGGGTGTTCCCGGGGGAGTTCCGCGCGACGTACCTGCCGTCCGGCGATCTCGTCGCGGTCTGGCAGGACGGCGGGAACCCGGACGGCCGGATCGTCGAGGGCGGAATCGACACCGGTGTGCCGCCGACGCTCGGCACCCTCTCCGTGCCGGGCGCGGTCGTCGCCGGCGAGCCCGTCGTGCTCGAGATGGACCCGTCGGACCCGATGGGTCTCGCGTCGACGGGCTGGACGGTCGAGGGCACCGAGCGCACCGGCTCCCGGGTCACGGCGTCGTTCGCGACCGCGGGGACGCGGACCGTCACTGCCGCCGCCGTCGACCGCGCGGGCAACCGGACCGAGACGACGCGGACCATCCGCGTCCTGCCCGCCGACGCGGTCGCGCCCGCCCCGGCGGCCCCCCCGGCTCCGCCGACCGTCGTCGCGGTCCCCGGCCCGACGGCCGTCGTGCCGACGGCCGCGAAGCCCGCTGCCGCGCGTGACCGTCGCGCGCCACGGATCACCGGGCTCTCGCAGCGCCCGTCGCGCCTCTCGCCGCGGGCCACGGTCCTGCGGATGCGTGTGCGCGCCGACGAGGCGGCGTCCCTCGACCTCGAGCTCATCGGTCGCGTGCGCCGCGGAAAGGACCGGGGAACGCTCATCGTGAGCACCGCGCGCGTCGCCCGGCTCACCCGCAACCGCTTCCGCACGGTGCCGCTGCGGCTGCGGCCCGGCCTCGTGCGGCTCGTGGAGAAGCGCCGCCTGCAGGTCCGCGCGATCGCGACCGACGGGGCGGGCAACCGGCGCACGCGGACCGTCACCGTGCGCAGGCGCCGCTGAGCGCGCGCCCGCGGCCGACACGATCGGACATCCCGGGCGTGACCGTCATTCCTGGGCGGTCACGACCGCCCAGGAGTGACGTTCGCCGGGCGGAGCCACGACGACGACGCTCACCCGGCGGGTGAGCCCGACGAGTCCGGCGAGCGCGCCTCGGCCGTCGCCTCGATGCGCTCGCGCAGCTCGTCGCCGCGGCCGGCGGAGACCGCGCGCCGTGCCCGATCCGGGGCGAGGACGACGCCGCGCGCGATCGCGAGGTCCATGATCTCCTGCTGCTCCTCCCCCTCCCGGGCCATCTTCAGGAACAGCCAGCAGAACAGGCAGATCGTGAGGATCGACTCCTCGATCATCATCACGGTGCCTGCCCAGACCTGGTCGGCGTCCGGGTCCATGTCGAACAGCTCCGGCTGGTAGACGTCGTAGAACGCCCCGCCCCCGAAGAGGAAGACGTTCGCGAGGGCGGCACCGACGAGCCGCACGACGAGGACATAGACGACCTTCGCCCCGTTGGTGAACCACGTCGGCTGCGGGAGGGTCCCGAAGAGCGACATCCACACGCCCGCCCCGAACGTGACGACGCAGAAGTGCTGGATCGCGTGGACCACCGAGTCGCGGACGGCGGCCTCGTGGAGCTCCGGGACATGCCAGAGGACGAGGTTCGCGGCCCACAGCACGAGCGCGACGATCGGGTGCGTGAGGACCCGCAGCACGTCGAATGCGCGGATCTGCAGCACGGGAGCGAGCACCGGCCCGGTGAGCCCGAGGACGAGCAGCAGCGCCGCGAGGTCCGCCATGAGGAGGTGCTCGGCCATGTGCGCGACGAACAGCTCCTCGGCCATGTGCCCGAGCGGGGAGGTGAGGGCGACGAGGATGAGCGCGAGACCGCCGAGGAAGCAGGCCTGCCGCCAGCCGGGGACGGCGCGTGGCGTGCCCGCGAGCGTCGCGCAGCGGCGGAGGTAGAGCCCGGCGACGACGAACTGCGGGACGATCTGGAGCGGCTCGAGCGTGAGCCCGCCGACGTGCGCGAGCGGCGCGATGTCCACGGTCAGGGGGTGCCAGGCACGGAGGGGAGCGGGTCCGGCGGGGAAGCCGCACGGTCGGCGGGCGCGAGGAGGTCGATGACGGTCCCGACGGCATCGGCGAGCGGCGGGCCGACGGCCGGGACCGGGCGGACCACCCCGTCGACGACACCGCCGACGTCGCGGACGAGGTCACGGACCGGGTTGCGGGGCGGGGCCGGTGCAGGCGCCTCCGGGGCGGGGGCCGTGGGCGCCGGCGTCGTCGGGGGTGCGCCCGGCGAGGGGGCCGGTGCCGGGTCCGGCGCGGGCGTGGCGGGCGCGGGGGCCGGCGCGGGTCGCGCGGGGCGTGGCCGCCGGGGGCCGGAGCCGCCCTCACGGGGCGCGGTCGGCGC
>JBFIDS010000170.1:0-7156 GCA_041603715.1 Paraconexibacter sp.
CGGCCGCGGTCACGCTGAAGGACGCAGGCGTCGACGTCGTCGTCCTGGAGGCCCGGGACCGCGTCGGAGGGCGGGCCTGGACCAACGACGCGCTCGGGGCTGCGGTCGACCTCGGCGCCTCCTGGATCCACGGGCCGGACGGGAACCCGCTCACCGACCTGGCTCGGGACGAGGGATTCGACGTCGTCGCGGCCTCGTTCGACGACGTCGTCCTGCGCGACGACCGCGGGAGGCCCGTCGACGCCGACGCCGTCCCGGACGTCGCGGGGCTCGCCATCTCCGCGAGCGACCCGTCGCGAGCCTCGTCGATCTCCGTCGCCGACGTGCTCGCGGCGCGTGCCGCAGCCAGGCCACCGCGCGCCGACGAGCGTCGTCTCGAGGCGTTCGCGGTCGCCGCCGACATCACCGGGGAGTACGGAGCCGACCCCGCCGACCTCGGGGTCGCGGCCCTTCTGGAGGGAGATGAACTCGAGGGCGAGGACACCGTGCTCCCGCGCGGAATGGGGACCCTCATCACGACCGCCGGCCGCGACTTCGACGTTCGCACCCGCTCGCCCGTCACCGCGATCGACTGGTCGCGGGGCGACGTCTCCGCCACGACGGACGGCGGTCGCCGCGTCCACACGGACCGCGCCGTCATCACGGTGCCGCTCGGGGTGCTGCAGGCCGGCGACATGGGCTTCTCGCCCGCGCTGCCCGCCACGCACCGCCGCGCGATCGGCCGCCTCGGCATGGGGGTGCTCGACAAGACGTGGCTGCGCTTCGACGACGTCTTCTGGCCCGACGCAGCGACGTTCGGCTTCGTCCCCCGCCGGCCGGGCCCATGGTCGGCATGGCTCAACCTCGCGCCGATCACGGGCGAGCCCATCGTCTGCGCGTTCAACGGCGGCTCCTACGCCGCGTCGGCGGCCGCGCGGGGACCGGACGCCGCCGTGAGATCGGCCACGGCGGCGCTCCACGCGATGTTCCCGTGAACCGCGGGCGCGAGCGTCGACCGCGTCAGTCCAGCGGCTGGACGACGCAGCCGCCCATGTGCGCCTCGCCGGCGCGGTACTCCGTGCCGTCGATGAGCACCCGCCCGTCCCCCGCGGCGATGCGGCAGATACCGGAGGGCTGCTCCACACCGGCGATCCTCCCACGTCGCGGTCAGCTCGTCATGCCGACGGCGAGCCCGCCGCTCACCGCGAGGACCTGACCGTGGACGTAGTCGGAACCCGGCGAGCAGAGGTAGTGGATGCCGCGCGCGGCCTCGTCGGGGGTCGCACCGCGACCGAGCGGGATGTGCGTCGCGAGGGCCTCGCGGGCCTGCTCGGGGAGCCCGGCCGTCATCCGCGTCTCGATGAGGCCGAACGCGACGGCGTTGACGTTGATCCGCAGCGGGCCCCACTCCTTGGCCAGCGACTTCGTGAGCCCGACGGTCGCACCCTTCGCCGCCGCGTACGCGGTCTGGCCCGCGTTGCCCATCACCCCGGCGAGCGAGACGACGTTGACGACCTTGCGGAAGACCTCACGCCCCTCGGCCGCGTCCGCCTTCGCCGCCTCGCGCAGGTGCGGCGCGGCGGCGCGCAGGACGCGGAACGGCACGACGGTGTGGATCGCGAGCATCTCGTCGAAGAGCTCGTCGCTCACCTTGTGCAGCGGCGCGTCGCGTACGAACCCCGCGTTGTTGACGATGATGTCGACCCGCTCGAACGCCTCGAGCGCGGTGGCGACGAGGTCGTCGCAGACGCCCGGCGCCGTGAGGTCCCCGACGTGCGCCGCCCCGTCGATGTCCGCCGCGACGGCCTCGGCGACGTCGGCGTCGATGTCGGAGACGACGACGCTTGCCCCGTCGGCCGCGAGCTTGCGGGCCGCCTGCTCCCCGATACCGCGGCCGGCTCCGGTGATGATCGCGGTCTTCCCGTCCAGATCTCCCATGTGCGTTCTCCTTCTCCCCTCAGAGGGTCTCGATGATCGTCGCGTTGGCCATGCCGCCGCCCTCGCACATCGTCTGCAGGCCGTAGCGGCCGCCGGTGTCGCGCAGGTGGTGGACGAGCGTCGTCATGATCCGCGCGCCGGAGCCGCCGATCGGGTGGCCGAGCGCGATCGCCCCGCCGTTCGGGTTGAGCTTCTCCTCGTCGGCCCCGGTGTCGCGCAGCCAGGCCAGGGCGACCGAGGCGAACGCCTCGTTGACCTCGAAGCAATCGATGTCGGCGAGCTGCAGGCCGGCCTTCGCGAGCGCCTTCCCGGTGGCCGGGATCGGCGCGGTGAGCATGATCACCGGGTCGGTCGCCGCCATCACCGCGGTGTGGACGCGCGCGATCGGCTTCAGCCCGAGCGTGAGCGCCGTCTGGGACGTCGTCATGAGCAGCGCGCCACCCCCGTCGCTGATCTGCGACGCGTTGCCGGCGGTCACGGTCCCGCCCTCCTTGAACGCGGCGCGGATCTGCGCCATCGACTCGACGGTGCCGCCGCGGCGCACGCCCTCGTCGGCGTCGATCTCGGTCCCGTCGCCGAGGGTGACCGGGGCGATCTGCCCCGCGAACCGGCCAGCGTCGATCGCCGCGGCCGCCCGCTCGTGTGAGCGCAGTGCGAACTCGTCGAGCTCGGTGCGCGAGAGGCCCCAGCGCTCGGCGATCATCTCCGCGCCGATGCCCTGGTTGGGAGCGATGCCGTCGTAGCGGCCGAGCATCTGCGGGCCGTAGGGCTCGCCGCCCTGCGCGCTGGCGCCCATCGGAACCCGCGACATCGACTCGATCCCGCCGGCGACGACGACGTCGTACTGGCCGCTGATCAGGCCCGCGGCCGCGAAGTGGACCGCCTGCTGCGAGGAGCCGCACTGGCGGTCGAGCGTCACCCCGGGGACCGACTCCGGCCATCCCGCGGCGAGCACGGCCGAGCGCGCGACGTTGAAGGACTGGTCGCCGACCTGCGCGCCGCAGCCCCACACGACATCGTCGACGAGCGCGGGATCGATGCTGCTGCGCTCCCGCACGGCGCGAAGCAGGTGCGCCGAGAGGTCCACCGGGTGAACGGTCGACAGCCCGCCGTTCCGCTTCCCCACCGGGGTGCGAACGGCTTCGACGATGACCGCATCGCGCGTGGTCACGACGTCGCCTCGGCGCGCGTGCCGAGGAGCTGCTCGGCGACGACCCTCCCGGTGACCGCGCACGCCTGCGTACCGCCGTCGCCGTAGTCGCGCACACCGTCGCCGACGTGCCAGAGGTTGTCGAGCGGCGTGTCGCGCGGCAGCTCATGGCCGGAGGCGGCGCGCTGCGCCGGCCAGTCGCCGGCCATGACGCGGGCGTCGATCACGCGGGTCTCGGGATCGGAGAAGTCGAGGGCCTCGCGCAGCTCGGCGAGCGACGCCTCCAGCTCGGCCTCCTCGTCGAACGGGCCGATCGCCGGGCGCGGCACGGCGTAGACGACCGTGAGGTGCCAGCCCTCCGGAGCGAGTTCGGCGCACGTGGCGGTCATGTTTCCCGCGTTGCAGATCCGCTCGGTGTCGGAGAAGACGATGAGTCCGGGGGTGTCGAGCAGCGGCTCGCGGCTCGCGACGTGGATGATGATGTTCGCCGACGGCTTGGACTCCGCGCGCATCCGCGCGACGTAGTCGGCGTCGAGCGCATCCTCGCCGACGAGGTCGATCGTCGCGACCGGGCCGACGTTCGAGACGACGGCTCCGGCGCGAACTTCAACGCGCTCCCCGTCGCGCTCGACGGTCGCGCCCGTCACCCGGCCGCCGTCGCTGTGGATCGCGGTGACCGTCGCCCCCGTCCACACCTCGCTCCCCTCGCGGGTCACGACCGCGGCCAGCGCCTCGCAGACGGCGACCGTCCCGCCGGGGTGGAAGCCGAAGTTGCGAAACGCGCCCTTCTGCGTGAAGTAGGTGAGGAACGCCTTGGCGGGGATCTCGTCGGCGTTGACGGCGAAGATCGCCGCGGAGAGGTTGCGGAACAGCCGGTGGACGGTCTCGTTCGACGTCGCGCCGCCGATCCAGTCCTCGAGGGTCACCTGCTCCTCGGGCAGCTCGCCCTTGCGCGCGCTGCCGAGCCCGGCGAGCACCTTCGCGCCCTTCTTCGTGATCTGATCCAGGAGGAAGGCCCAGCCGCCCTTCGCGGGGTTGACCGTCTTGCCCTTGATGCGGAAGACGTTCGCGGGGTCCGGGTAGCGGATGTCGAGCGTCGCGCCGAGGTCGCGGAACGTCTCCTCCATCGGCCCGCCGTTCTCGATCGCGATCGCGCCCGTGTTGATCGTGAAGCCGTCCTTCTCGAACGAGGAGGCCCGGCCGCCGACGCGCTCGCCGCGCTCGACGAGGAGGACCCTCTGACCGCCCTGGGCGAGCCGCGCGGCGGCGCAGATGCCGCCCATCCCGGCCCCGATGACGAGGACGTCGACGTCGTGCGTGGTCGTGCTCATGGCGCGACCGTACTACATACCGACCGGACAATGTGTCCGCTACGGACAATCTGTCCGAAGCTGCTCGGGCGCTCGATGTGGATGCGGGGGCCTCACGGCCCGGTGAATCCACATTCACACCGGCGGGCGCCGGCGGATGCTCACCGGAGGCGGAGTCTCAGCGGCCCTTCCACTCCGGCGCGCGCTTCTCCTTGAACGCGAGCGCTCCCTCGCGGGCGTCCTCGGACCCCATCACCGGATCGGCGAGCGCCGCCTGACGGTCGAAGAACTCCTCGTCGGACCACGACCACTGCTGCTGCATGATCGCCTTCGTCGCGCGCAGGGCGAGTGGCCCGTTCGCCGCGACGGCCGCGGCGAGCTCGAGCGCGACGTCGAGCGCCTGCCCGGGATCCGCGAGCCGGTTGACCGCACCGAGCTCGTGCATCCGCTCGGCCGTGACGAGGTCCCCGGTGAGCGCGAGCTCCATCGCGATCGCCGAGGGGATCCGGCGCGGCAGGCGGCGCAGGGCGCCCCCGGCGGCGACGAGTCCCCGCTTCGTCTCCGGCACGCCGAGCTTCGCACCGCGCGCCGCGACGACGAGATCGCACGCGAGCGCGATCTCGAAGCCGCCCGCGACCGCGAAGCCCTCGATCGCCGCGATGAGCGGCGTCTCGGGCGGACGGCGCACGATCCCGGCGAACCCCCGGTCCCCGGCCCAGGGGCGCTTGCCCGTCGCGGCGAACGCCCCGAGGTCCATGCCGGCGCAGAAGCCCTTGCCCGCGCCCGCGATGACGCCGACCCGCAGGCCGGGATCGGCGTCGAGCTCGTCGAGCGCGGCGGCGATCGCCTCGGCCATCGGCACGTCGACGGCGTTGCGGACCTCCGGGCGGTTCAGCGTGAGGACGAGGACGCCCTCTTCGCGACGCTCGACGAGGACGGGCGGCGGCGTGTCTTCGGGCATCGGCGGATCATCCCTTCTCAGAGCCGACGAGGGAGATGAAGGAGACGCAGGTCCCCGGGCGGCCGCCGAGGTTGTGCGTGAGGCCGAGCTTCGGGTCCTCGAGCTGACGGTCCCCCGCCTCGCCGCGGAACTGCTGCCAGCACTCGAAGAGCATCCACAGGCCGCTCGCGCCGACCGGGTGGCCGAAGGACTTCAGCCCGCCGTCGGGGTTGACCGGCAGGCGGCCGCCGAGGTCGAAGTCCCCGTTCAGCGCATCCCGCCACGCCTCGCCGCGCTCGCTGAACCCGAGGTCCTCCATCAGGACGATCTCGGTCGGCGTGAAGCAGTCGTGGACCTCGGCGAGGTCGATGACCCCGCGCGGATCGTCGATCCCGGTCTGGGCGTAGGCGTCCTTCGCGCACGCGACGACCTCGTGGAAGGTCGTGTAGTCGTAGGACGGGTCGATCGGACCGCTCGCCGGACCGGCGACCATCGCGAGCGCTTTCACGAACAACGGTGTGTCCGTGTACTCGTAGGCGTCCTCCGCACGGACGATGAGCGCGGCCGCGGCGCCGTCGGCGACCCCGGAGCAGTCGAACACGCCGAGCCGGCCGGCGACCTTGCCCGCCTGCGCGTCGATCTTCTCCTTCGCGACCTCCTTGCGGAACTGGGCCCGGGGGTTCTTCGCCCCGTTGACGTGGTTCTTCCACGCGACGTGCGTCATCGCGTCGCGCATGTCCTGCGGGTCGACGCCGTATTTCTCGCAGTAGGCGGGGTCGAGGAGGCTGAACGCGGCGGGCGCGGTGAGGTTGATCTCCGGCGCGGTGCCGTCGCCGGGGACCGTCGCCCGAACGAGACCCGAGTAGCCGGTGTCCTTGAGCTTCTCGACCCCGACCGCCATCACCTTGTCGTAGGCCCCGGAGGCGACCGCGTAGCACGCGGCGCGCACGGCCTCCGAGCCCGTCGCGCACATGTTCTCCACGCGCGTGACCGGCTTGTAGTCGATGCCGAGCGGCTTGCTGAGCACGACGCCGGACTGCCCGGAGTTCATCGTCCCCAGCCAGTAAGCGTCGACGTCGGCCTTCGTGATCCCGGGAGTGCCGGCGAAGCACTCCTGCGTCGCGTCGACGAGGAGGTCGTCCGCCGACTTGTCCCAGTGCTCGCCGAACGGGGTGCAGCCCATCCCGACGATCGCGACCCTGTCCTTGATGCCGTGGCTCGCCATGGGTCAGGCCTCCCTCGTGTCGGGGTCCGTGGCCGTCGCCGGGTCGGCGAGCGGGCGGACCTTCCAGAAGTAGTTGTGGACGCCGCCGCTCGTGTACAGCCTGCGGAACGTGAGCTCGGTGCGGGTGCCGATCGCGACCTCCCCGGGCTTCGCGTCGGCGACCTCGAGCGTGTACCGCCCACCGCCGTCGAAGTCGACGACCGCGTCGATCATCGGCGGGGCCGGGCTGAACGCGAGGCGGTCGACGGTGAACGTCGCGACGGTCCCGGGCTTGTCGGCGAGCCGGCGGCGCTCCATGCGGTCGGTCGCGCCGCAGCCGGCGCAGACGCGCCGCGGCGGGACGTGGACCTGCCCGCAGTCGGTGCACGCCGTCCCGACGAAGCCGAACTTCCAGGCGGCCTCGCGGTGCGACGGCGGGGCCGACGGGCGCTCCGGCTCGGGGCGCCGGGGCGGCTCGCGGTCGAGAAGCCCCCGCCATGTGAGGTAGGTCGCGTAGGCGACGTCGCGGCCGGCGGTGGCCTGCTCGGCGACCGGGGTGCCGCGACGTGCCTGCGCGATGGTGTCCGCCATGCGGAACACGAGGGCGTCGGCGCCATCGCAGGCGCTGACGAGAA
>JBFIDS010000171.1:0-7139 GCA_041603715.1 Paraconexibacter sp.
ATCTTCCCGAGCGCCGGACTCCCCGGCGCCGTCTACTACGAGGTCCGCGGCGCCTTCGCGATCCGCACCGTCACGCCCGCCATCGCCTACACCGGGCTCGGCCTCGAGCACCCACCGACCACGAGCGAGGACACCGTCCGCTCCGCGCTGCTCGCCGCAGGCCTCTCCGAGAGTGAGGCGACCCACGCCCTGACCTATGGCGTCGGAGCCTGCGAGGACCAGCTGCGCTGGCTACCCACACGCAAGCGCCAGACGCCCGAGGCGCTGCTCGACTTCATCACGAACAACAACCGGCCCTCCCCGGCGATCGACGAGGCGCTGCTCATGCCCCGGGCCGCCACCCCGACGATCGCCGCGCTCCACCACGTCCTCTTCACCGACGGGCAACTCGACGAACTCGCCAAGCGCCTGCACGGCCTGCTCGACGAGCACGCCACCGACCTCGCCCGCGAGCGCTGCAAGCTCCTCGCCGCCCAGGTCCGCACCCTCGCCACGCTCCCCGCGAAGGAACGCGCCGCGGTCCTCTCGAACCTCGAGAACCGCATCGCCGTCTTCCTCACCCCACCGTTCGACCGGCTCTGCTCGCGCTCGGACTTCACGCTCGCTGACGTCTGCGCCGGACGGTCGATCGCGATGCTCCTCCCGGCCGGCACGTTCCCCGGGATCGCCGAGCCACTCGGTCGCGTCGCGCTCGCGCAGTTCCAGCAGGCAGTCCTCAGCTCGACGCCCGAGGTGACGAAGCTCGCGGTACTCGACGAGTTCCACAACTTCGTCAGCCCCGCGTTCACGAAGTTCCTCGCCCAGGCCCGCTCCCGTGGCGGCGCCGCCGTCATGAGCACCCAGACCATCGCCGACTTCCACATCGACTACCGCGACCAACTCCTGGCCAACGCCTCGACCCAGATCGTCACCCCCGGCGCCCTGCCGTTCGACGCCGAGCACTGGTCCCGCGCGTTCGGCGAACACGAGACCGAGCAGCGCTCCACCACCACATCGCCGCGGTCGATCATCGATCCCGCGCCCCTGCCCGCGGTTCGCAGCGAGCTTCGCGACGCGCCGAGGTTCACGCCGACGCACGTCACCGAGCTCGCGGCGGGCGAGGCGCTCATCCGCCAGGTCAACGGACGCACCGCCTACCCCGCCACCGTCGTGAACGTCGAGCGCCGCTATGCGTAGACCCCGCCGCGACAAAGGCGTGCGGCTCACCGCCCGCGACACCCAGATCTTTGAGGAGCTCCTCGAACGCCGAGCCGACAGCCTCGGCAGCATCCACGCCCGTCACTGGCCCACCGCCGCCCAGGACACCGCGCGTCGGCGACTCGGCGTCCTCGTCAACGACGGTTTCCTCAACCGCATCTACATGGAACGCCCGCCCGCCGCGCTCGTCCACCCCGGCGACGACGAGAGCGGCTGGGTCCACGCCTACACGCTCACCCCACGCGGCATCGCCGCCCTGCGCCGCCGATCCCTCGCCGGCAGCGTGCTGCGCGGACGCAGCGTCAAGGGAGACCTCGACGACGCGGCCATCCCGCACCAGCTCGCCGTCAACCGCATCGGCGAACTCCTCGGCACCCCGCTGCGCCCCGACCACCTCCTCGACCTCCCCGGCGACCGCCGCCACCGCCCCGACGCCACCTACCACGCCCACCCCGACACGACCGGGCGGCGCACCGTCATGCTCGAGATCGACCTCGGCCACTACAGCCGCCAGCGGATCCTCGGCAAGCTCACCACCTTCCTCGCCGACCCCGACGCCACCGGCGTCCTCTTCACCTGCCCCACCGACGAACGCGCCGCCTGGATCGCCAAGACCCTCCGCACCGCCCACGGCGACCGCATCATGGACCGCGTCCAGGTCCTCACCTTCACGCAGATCCAAGAAGGGCGGCTTCTGCGCGACGCGCTCCGCCCCGCACCAGACGCCGAGCTCAGTCCCAGCGACGTCTACGACCACCTCCCGCGCGCCGCCTGACGGCGCCGCTCAACCGGCGGTGCCAGCGCGACAGTCGTCGGCAATCCGCTGCCCAGGAGCCGCTCGCGGGAGATAGGTTCCCCAGATGTCCTGCTCCCGGCCGTCGTTCCGCGTTCTTGCGCGATGAAGACGGGCGGGGACGCACACGGCGACCGACGAGTCGTCATCGGGTTCGAGAACCCCGACGGCACAACCGGGTTCGCGACCACCTTGCGGCCGCTGCTCTATCTGCACCGTCACAGCGCCGGAGACTTCGCATCGAAGAAGGTGCAGTCCGGCGCCGAGGCACTCTGGCTCCTGGTCACCACGTCCCATTCCGACGGCGTTGCGCTACGGAACTGGCTGAACAGCGTCCCTTCTCCCCGTGCCGTCGAGGTCGCGGAGCAGTACGGAGCGGCGACGTCGACCGTCGACGAGCTCGTTCGGCTCGCGCACCGCCACCGCGATGTGCTCGGCACGACGGACGATGAGGCGCTCCGTGGCTTGGAGACCACGGCGTGGCAGCTCTTTTCGCGACTGGACCCAGTGAGCCTCGAGGCTCTTGGCCTGCCGGTCGACGAGCCTGTCCCCGGGACTCCGCCCGCCTCCAAACGAGCGAAGCCCGCGGCCTCGCGCCGACCCACCCTTGGGGAAACGACGAGAAAAGCCGCCCCTCAACCTCCCGTCCCGGTCGCGTCACCAAGCGTGCCCGCGGCGAGAGACGTTCCGGTGGCCGACGATGGGCCCCTCAACCAAGGGTGGACGGACGGAACGCAGCAACGAGACGGCTGGGCCTGCTGGGTCGAGCCAGTAGCCGCGCGTCTCGCATCCGTCCCGGGCGTCCACCGCGCCGCGTCCGAGGCGGCCCCAACCTTCATCGCCGCCACCTGGCCGCGCCGCAGACCGGCCGAGCCGCTCCAGCTCGCAACCCTCCGCTCGATCCGAGCAATCCTTCAGCGAGCCGACGCGCCGCCCTTGGCGTACGGTGCCGAAGCCCGGCTGCTTCGCGGACTCCCCCGAATCGAATCCCTCGTGCGTGAAGCGGCCGACGGAACGACCCAGATCGGCCTCGCCCGGGCACCGAGCGAGCACCACCTCCGGTGTGCGTTGCTCGGAGATCCCGTCGAAGCGGTCAGCCCGGAACTCGACCTCGGCTCAGATGCCGAACATCGCTTCCTCCACGACATCGTTCCGCGACTGCTCGGCCCCAGCGCCGTCCGCTGGTTCATCCCCCAACCGTCGATGGCAGCTCTGCTCGGCCACGACGCCGAGGAGGACTACCGACGTCCCGATTTCGTCGCTGCGCCCCCAGGTACCGCGATCCGGCTGATCGTCGAGATCGACGGAGCGCAGCACGACCAGGCGCGCGCGGTCGACCGCGCGCGGGATCGCGCACTCCAGTCGGCGGGATTCACCGTCATCCGTGTTCCAGTGGCGGACCTCACCGCTCCCGAGGACTCACGCGCACTCGGTGCGCTAAAGGGTTCGTGGCCCGACCCCGAGCCGGTCGACCCGCTCCTCGTCGCCATGACGACACAACCAATCGACGCCGCGCGCGTCGCCCTCGGACTGACGCTCGCCATGAGTGAAGGCGCCATCGATCCAGTCGAAGCCGTCGGCGTCCAACTGACGGGCACCGAGATCCCGCTCGACGTTCTGGTCCCGCAACTCGATCTGCTCCTCAGCATCGACCGGCTCTGGGCAGCAGACCTCATGCCGAACAAGCTCCAGATCCGGCGCGGGGATGAGCGCCTCACGCTCACGCAGGGCGGAGCTCGCTGGCACGTCGTTCCCGATCACCCCGATGTCCGCGTCACCCTGCGGCTCGTCGTCGAGACGCTGCGGACCGGCGTCGAGGCGCTCCCATCCACCGATAGCACTCCGACGATCGTCCTGCGCACCGCAGGCGCCCCCGTGGCGGTCGCGCCGGCGACCGTGCGCGGCGGCGCCGAGCACATGCCCGAACCACAGCAAGAAGACGAGACGGCGGCGTGCATCCAGGTCCTGTTTCAAGAGGTCGGCGGCAAGACCGCGCCGCGCTTCGGACAGGCCGAAGCGATCCAACGTGTCCTGCGGGGCCGTGACGCCGTCGTCCTTCTGCCGACCGGAGCGGGCAAGAGCCTCGTGTACCAGCTCGCAGGGCTGCTTCTCGGAGGCAGCACCGTCTGCGTCTTCCCGCTGAAGGCGCTCATCGAAGACCAGGCACGAAGCCTCGCGCGAATCGGCATCGAACGTGTCGAGTGGCTGACCAGCGACCGAAACAAGGATGAGCGCGCGCAAGCCGAGCGGCGGATCAGCGAAGGACTCCCGGCGTTCGTGCTCGTCACTCCCGAACGGCTCCTCATCGACCAGTTCCGAGCCAAGCTCGAGGCGGGACGCCGCTACCGCGACACCACACTCACGGTTGTCGACGAAGCGCACTGCGTGAGCGAGTGGGGTCACGATTTCCGCTGCGCCTACCTCCAACTCGGACGAACACTCCACGAAGCCACAACGCCCGAGAGTGCGCCGCGACTCCCGATCCTAGCCCTCACCGGAACCGCCTCCGCACCCGTACTTCGTGACGTCAAGCTCGAACTTCAGATCGACGCCACCGACGTCGGCGCCGAGATCAGAACCTCGTCGTTCAACCGCGAGGAACTGTCGTTCGACGTCGTCGCCGCTGAGCCAACGAAGGCCGCGATCGCACGCGCCGCAGTCGACGTCGCCGCGTCCCTCGCGAGCGACGGCTCAGCCGGGATCGTCTTCACCGCGACGCTCGACGACACCGGCGGGCTAGCCCGCATCGGTACCGATCTCGAACACGCACTCTCGAAACGCGTGGGGTGGTTCGCGGGCAAACGACCGAAGAACTACCCGGGTGACTGGGCCAAGACCAAACGGGAGAGCTTCAACGCATTCCTCTCCGGCGCTACAAACGTCATGGTCGCCACGAAGGCCTTCGGGATGGGCATCGACAAGCCGGACATCCGGTGGGTCGTGCACGCGGGGATGCCCGGCTCGATCGAGGCCTACTACCAAGAGGTCGGCCGGGCCGGCCGAGACGGGGACGCCAGTACCTGCGTTCTCGTAACCGCCGCCAACGCTGACGCCAGCGCCGACTTCCTCATCGATCCCGACGGCCGTGACCTCAGCGGTGCGAAAGCCGCAGATCTCGACACCCAACTCTTCTTCCACAAGAAGTCATTCGCCGGCCCCGACAAGGAACTTTCGACGCTCACCGAGACTGCAGCGCGCATCGGCGTCGATAAAGCGAAGGGCAGCGTCGAACTTCCCTTCTTGACGAACAGCCGGGGCTACGACGACAGCGACGCCAACGAAGCTCTCGAACGAGCTCTGATGCGACTCAAGGTGCTCGGCGCCGTATCGCAGTACCGCGTCGACTATGGATCCAAGGCCTTCCGTGTCCAACGGTCGAGCGCCGGACCCCCCGAGATCTTCGAGGCGCTCCTCGCATGGGTACGCCGCACTCATCCCGGTCGAACCGAAGCCGTCGCCGGCATCCTGCGCTACGAGTCACCACCGAACACGCGCGCAGCCGTCGCGACCGCAGGCCGCACCCTGATCGGCTTCGTCTACAGCACGATCGCGCATTCGCGTCGCGTCGGCATGTACCACATGTGGCAGGCCGCCAACGACGGCCTGCATGACGGCGACGAGCTTCGCCGACGCATCCTCGAACATCTCGAACAAGGTCCAGCAACCGAACGCATCGATGGCCTCGTCCAGGAGCAGCACGTCGATCTCTTCGACTGGATCGATCTCATCGAAGGGACGGACTCGTTCGACCCACGCGACACTCTCGGCGATCTCAAGCGAGCCCTTGAAGAGCACGACGCAGACCATCCGGGCATCTGGCTCGCCGTCGCCGCGGCGGAGCTCACCGTCGACGCCCACGCGCGCGCCGGCCTCGCGCTGCGGCGCGCCCTCGATCAGCGCGTGCTTCTGCAGTACAGCCTCAGCGAAGACGACGCGACAGCCGTCGCAGAATGGGCGCTCCGACGAACGAGCGCCTCAAGACAGGGGCGAGCGTCCGTGTTGGCGGCACTCGGGGCGTGCCTGCCGCGAACCACCCACAACGCGTACGCCAGAGACATACTCGCCAACGGGGAGCCAGAAGGTCCGGACCACCTCGTGGCAATGAACCTGCTCCTGCGGGCCCTGCGCGAAGACCACCCATGGAGGACCGTTGAACGCACCAGATGAACACGAGACACCGGGCCAGCTCCTCGTCGAGGCCGAGCAACTCGTCCGGGAACTCGCCGACGAGCTGTCCGCCACGATCGAGCGCGGACGCGAGGAGGCTGAGCTATCAGACAGCCTCGCCGCCGCGGCCGAATCGATAGCCCGCACTGCTCAAGAGCTGGGAGAGTCCGCCACCGCTCTTGTTGCCGCGCAGCAGCAGGTCCTCGCTGCCGGAGAACGCGCCGCGCAGCGGTACGCGGAACTCGACACCGCCGAGCTCGCGTCCACCCAAGCGCGCACGAACGACGCACTCGCCGCCCTACAACGATTCCTCGACGAGGAACGGGCTCGAGCATCGACGAACGACGCCCAGCTGCGAGACCAAGCTGAAGCGCTCACAGCACTCGCAGGTCGCCTTGCAGCAGTCGAAACCCACGTCGGAAGCAACACGGCCGAGCTGACAGCATCGCTGACCGCCGCCCGGGACGACGTGAAGGCCGAGCTCGAGGTTGCGCGCGCGAAGAACCGCGACCTCGAACGCCAGCTTGAAGAGGTGCGCGCACTCGTCCCCGCCCGGAAGCTCGGCAAGCTCACCGGCGGCTGAACGCGCAGCGGGCGTGTCCGTCGCCGCCCGACCAGAAATTCCTCTCGTACATTCGTCGAGTTCCGTCCGGGTCCTGCGCTGTTTGCGGGATCCCGCGCAGCGCGCCAGCACGATCTGTGCAGTGCGCATCTGCCCGATCAGAAATGAAGATCGTGGCCGTAGGCCGCGTTCTGGACGCCCCGTTATGGACACTGGCTGAGCAGCCAGCGGAAGTGTCGAGATGGCGTGACAGCTCGTCATCGGTGCCCTATCCCTCGTGGTGGAAACGCAGCGCCGCACACGCCACCGGGCACGGAACGCCCAGCGAGACGGCAGCACCACACGCATAGGGGGACGGCACGGATGCCGAGCTACACGACTCGCTGGGACCGCGGCAACACTCCCCGGTCCCAGCTCCAA